>JBDTAC010000061.1 GCA_039924845.1 Bacteroidia bacterium | reverse complement strand
GAAACTAATTCGAATGGATGCTCTTCCACTTCAGCAACAGATACAGTTGTCAATACAGGAATTGCAACAAATAATTTGATTAATTCTTTCAATGTGTTTCCAAATCCGAACAATGGTAATTTCGAAGTAGATTTTTCTGTCAGTAATATGGATAATTACACCATCGAAATTCACAATGCAATTGGACAATTGGTGTATCAAGAATACTTGAGTAATTACACAGGAAAATATGCCAAACAAATCAATTTGAGCAATTTCGGAAAAGGAATTTACATGCTTTCCTTGACAAATTCGCACAACCAGAATATCAAAAAACTGATTGTGCTTTGAGAGAATAGAAAATAAAAAAGGGTTCAAAAAATTAATTTTTTGAACCCTTTTTTTTGTGCTCATTTTTTCTCTCTCAAAAAATTATTTTTTTGAGAGAGAAAATTTTAGGCTTCAATTGCACTTACTCCTGGCAATGTTCCGCTCTCAATGTATTCCAGTAAAGCGCCACCGCCCGTAGAAACATAACTTACGCTCGTTCCCATTTTATATTTATTGATAGCTGCTACGGAATCGCCCCCGCCAATCAACGAGTACGCGCCGTTTTTCGTTGCTTTTACAATGGCTTCTGCAATTGCTTTGGTGCCTTTTTCAAAATTCGTCATTTCAAAAACGCCCATCGGACCATTCCACAAAATAGTTTTGGATTGAGCAATAATTTCGTTGTATTTTTTAATGGTTTCTGATCCAATGTCCAAGCCCAACCAGCCATCTGGGATATTTTTAATATCGCATTGTTTCGTCATTGCTTCGTTCGAAAACGAATCCGCAATAATGGTATCTTCCGGAATGTGAATGTGTACGTTTTTCTTTTTCGCTTCCGCGAGAATATTTTTTGCGATGTCCAATTTATCGTCTTCCACCAAAGAGTTGCCAACCCTTCCGCCTTGAGCTTTTACAAAGGTATACGCCATACCACCACCAATAATCAGATGATCTATTTTATCCAATAATTTAGTGATAATTAAAATTTTTCCAGAAACTTTTGCGCCGCCGATAATCGCGGTAAGCGGGCGCTCCGCGTTATTTAACACTTTGTTAATGCTTGTTAATTCGCTTGCCATCACGTATCCAAACATTTTATGCGTAAAAAATTTTGCAATCACTGCAGTGGAAGCGTGCGCGCGATGTGCCGTTCCGAAGGCATCGTTTACATAAACATCTCCGTACGATGCCAATTCTTGCGCAAAAGATTCGGTGCCGGCTTGTTCTTGTTTATAGAAACGTAAATTTTCGAGTAATAAAACTTCTCCGCTTTTTAATTCTTGTGCCATTTTTTTCGTGTTCGCGCCCAAACAATTATTTGCAAATTTTACAGGAATACCAAGCAATTCGTAGATATGTGCGACAATGTGTTTCAAAGAAAATTTTTCTTCTGGTACATCTTTCGGTCGACCGAGATGCGACATTAAAATAACAGAACCTCCATCATGCAAAATCTTTTTTATGGTCGGGATGGCTGCACGAATACGCGTATCATCCGTAATGTGAAAATGTGCATCTAAAGGCACGTTAAAATCTACGCGCACCAAGGCTCTCTTTCCTGAAAAATTAAACGTGTCTATTGTTTTCATCTGAAAATAATTTTGTTTTTTCGTTCTGCAAAAATAATTTTTTAAACGTCGGAAATCGTCATTCGAAAAATTATTTTTTCGAAGCGTTATTTTCTCTTTGTAAAAAACGCCGCTTTATTTCTATTTTTGCAGCATGGCAAACAACGAAGATCTTTTTAAAAACATTATTTCGCACGCAAAAGAATACGGATTTGTTTTTCCGAGCAGCGAAATTTACGATGGCTTAAGTTCCGTTTACGATTACGGTCAATACGGCGTAGAACTGAAAAAAAACATCCGCGAATATTGGTGGAAATCGATGGTGCAAATGCACGAAAACATTGTAGGCATTGATGCTGCGATTTTTATGCATCCCACTACTTGGAAGGCTTCTGGACACGTGGATGCTTTTAACGATCCTTTGATTGATAATAAAGATAGTAAAAAAAGATACCGCGCAGATGTGCTAATTGAAGATCATGTAGCGAAAATAGAAGCAAAAATTCAGAAAGAAATTGACAAAGCAAAAGAGCGTTTTGGCGATCAATTTAATGAAGAACAATTTTGCGCAACCAATCCGAGAGCGTTGGAAAATCAAGCAAAAATCAACGATATCAATACACGTTTTAAAAGCGCACTCGAAAAAAATAATTTAGAAGATGTTCGCCAAATTATTATTGATTGTGAAATTGTTTGTCCGGTTTCCGGAACTAAAAATTGGACGGAAGTACGTCAATTTAATTTAATGTTTTCCACGCAAATTGGCTCTGTGAGCGATGAATCAGGAACTGTTTATTTGCGCCCGGAAACAGCGCAAGGAATTTTCGTGAATTTTTTAAATGTACAAAAAACAGGACGAATGAAAATTCCGTTTGGGATTGCACAAACTGGAAAAGCCTTTAGAAACGAGATTGTAGCACGACAATTTATTTTCCGGATGCGCGAATTTGAGCAAATGGAAATGCAATTTTTCGTGAAGCCGGGAACAGAAATGGAATGGTATAGTTACTGGAAAAAAGAACGTATCAAATGGCATCATACGCTCGGTTTTTCTCCCAATAATTATCGTTTTCACGATCATTTAAAGTTGGCGCATTATGCCAATGCCGCTTGCGATATTGAATTTAATTTCCCATTTGGATTCAAGGAATTGGAAGGGATTCACAGTCGTACTGATTTTGATTTAAAAGCGCATGAAAAACATTCCGGAAAAAAATTGCAATATTTTGACCCTGAATTAAATCAAAGTTATGTGCCTTATGTGGTGGAAACGTCGATTGGATTAGATAGAATGTTTTTGGCAGTACTTTCGCAATCGTATCAAGAAGAACAATTGGAAGATGGTACAAGTCGCACCGTACTTCACATTCCGACATTTTTGGCACCCGTAAAAGCAACAGTTATGCCTCTTACAAAAAAAGATGGATTGCCCGAAAAAGCACGCGAAATAATGGATTCATTGAAATTTGATTATATCTGTCAGTACGATGAAAAAGATTCTATCGGCAAGCGCTATCGCAGACAGGACGCTATCGGTACGCCTTTTTGCATTACGGTAGATCATCAAACTTTGGAAGACAATACGGTTACGATTCGTCATCGCGATACGATGCAACAAGAACGAATTTCAATCAATAATATCGCTCAATTGATAGCAGATAACGTGAGTTTAAAGAAAATAATGGAGCTCGAAAAATAATCTTTTGAGTATGTTTTTTGTCGGTTGAAAAAATTATTTTTTGAATCCACTTTTTCGTTTTCATTTTAAACAGAAAAAACAATGAAAATACTCCTTATTGAAGACGAAAAATCTTTGCTGGAATCCTTGGTTTCTTATTTAAAACAATCAGGACATCTGTGCGAAAGCGTTGAAAATTTCAAAGAAGGAAGCTTGAAAATAGCGATGTATGAATACGATTGCGTAGTGCTGGATGTTGGATTGCCCGACGGAAGCGGTTTTGATCTCATCAAAGAAATAAAAAATAAAAGTTCAGAAACTGGAATTATTGTTATTTCTGCTAAAAATGGACTGGACGATAAAATTACAGGGCTGAATATTGGCGCGGATGATTATCTGACCAAACCTTTTCATCTTTCTGAATTGGATGCGCGCATTCGCTCGCTTTTCCGACGAAGAAATTTACATGGGAATAACGATATTCTTTTCAACGAAATTCTTATTCATCCGAATGAAATGAATGTTTTCGTCAATAAAAAAAAGGTGGTATTTACCAAAAAAGAATATGAAATGTTGTTGTTTTTTATTTCTAATCAAAACAAAGTATTGACAAAAGAATCCATCGCAGAGCATCTTTGGGGCGACGATTCAGATATGGCGGACTCCTTTAATTTTATATACAGCCACATCAAAAATTTGCGAAAAAAACTAATGGACAATGGCGCCGAAAATTACCTGCATGCTGTTTACGGAATCGGCTATAAATTTTCAGCGGCATGAAAAAACTACTTCATAAAACCAATCGTTATGTGGTTTTTTTATCACTTGGTATTTTATTAGCAGGTAGTATCGCTGTCTATTTTTCGATTATTTATATGGTGGATGCTCAAATTACAGAACATCTTTCTTTTGAACAAAAAAAGGTGGAAATGCAATTGAAAAATGGCGAAAATTTTTCTGCAATCGAGCTAAACGTAGGTGATAAAATACACGTTGATACGCTCGCTACTTTTTTCCAGAATCATTCCTACACGCGCGATACGACTCTTTTTGATGTCAGTGAGCAAGAACAAATTCCATATCGGCAACTTATTTTTCCAATTTCGATAAATGGGAAAAAAAGTACAATTACAATTTCAAAATCCTTACTCGAAACGGAAGATTTCGTTGAAGGAATTGTGATTATTGTTGTTTCCATTGCCTTCATTTTAGTACTTGCTTTGTTTTGGATGAATCGTTGGGTTTCTAAAAAAGTGTGGGCTCCTTTTTATCGAACCTTAGCGGAATTGCAAGCATTCGACATACACAAGTCTGGAAAAATAAATTTTGAAACGAGTGATATTTTAGAGTTCAGTGAGTTGAATAATGCGGTGGGAAAAATGACAGCTAAAATGTTTTCTGATTACATTAATCTGAAAGAATTTACGGAGAATGCGTCGCATGAGATTCAAACCCCTTTGGCAATTATCATCGGGAGGTTGGAATTGTTTCTGCAATCGGAAAATTTATCACAAGAACAATCAAGACAAATACAAGGTGCCTACGAGGCAACAATCCGACTCTCCAAGCTAAATCAAGGTTTGGTATTGCTTACGCGAATTGAAAATAGGCAATACAAAGACAGTGAAAAAATATCTATCGGAAAAATAATTGAAGAACGAATACTTGCCTTGAATGATTTTATCGCAAAAAGAAATTTACAGATAAAACTGGATTTGGAACATGAAAAATGGATAACGATGAATGCCGAATTGGCAACTATTCTGATTAATAATTTGATTGGAAATGCGATTAAACATAATGTAGA
>JBDTAC010000060.1 GCA_039924845.1 Bacteroidia bacterium | reverse complement strand
ATCAATAATTGCTGAACAAATTTAGGATAATTATTTTGTGCATTGTAATATTGGTTCCAAAAGGCTTTAACACCCCAACGAAATTCTTCTGTATTTCTGAAACTCGAAGAAAAATCGTCTATTTGTTTTGCCGCTTCTTTAACGTCAAAATAAAGTGGAAGTAATATGCCTGTTTTATCGTTCACAATTTCGCTCGTTCCGCCCGCATCCGTTGCCATTATGGGAATTCCAAAACTTATGGCTTCTTGAATAGAAACAGGGAGACCTTCCGAAATACTGGTATTTATAAACAATGAAACAGGATTGCTTTTATAAAATTCCATTAATCTTTCAATTGACACGTATCCACGAAACTCCGCCACAATATTTATTGGCAAAGCTTTTACTTTTTCCATCATTTCTTGCTTCAAATAACCTTCACCGAAATGAATCCATTTTACGTCCTTTTTAACAAGCGATAAAATTTCAACCATTAAATGCACTCTTTTAACAGGAATTATATTTGAGCAAGTAACAATTGTAAGCGTACATTCTTTCGAGAAAGGATTTGATCCATAATCCGAAACACCTAAGTGATTGCAAAATATTTTCTCTTTAAATTGAGGATAAATTCCCTTCAAATAATTCGCTCCTTTTTCAGAAACACAATATATTTTTTTTACCTGCTTTAGCTGAAAATAGCGAAACGGAATGTAATTGTATTTACCATTATCTTCATACAAATCAAATCCGTGAGCGCGCGAAATGAAACTTGGAATAATCCCATTTCGTTTTAAAATTCCAAGTAAAGTAGCATAATTCGAAAACCAATAGGAATAAAAAACGGACGAATCTTCTTTCTGTAAAATCGTTTTCAATGCTTTCTTTTTGTAGAGTAAAGAAATCAGCATGAAAAATATTTTTTTTCTATTTTCCCAAATACCTTTTTTTTGACGCGAAAAAAATATTTCCTGAAATATCAGTTCAAACAAAAGCGGCATATTTGAAAAAATAATCCAATTTCTTCGAGTACGACTTTCTGTAATATTTAGATGAAGTATTTCCACATTATTCGGTAATAAGCTAACTTCACTGGACTCAGGAATCTGTTCCGGAATTATATAAACTTTATGAAAAGCTGCCGCTAAAAAAGCAACTTCATTGTGCACAAATGTTCCTCCTTTTCCATAAGGGTATTCCATTGTAAACAAGTACAAGTTTTTTTTCATATTCTTGCTATAATCTTTGTATTAAGCTTTTGGAAAGAATTTTTTTCAAACGAACTGTCATCTTCTCTATATTTATTAGCATTTGTAAGTAGTGTTTTCACTTTTTACACTCAATTGCAAGAGCACTTGAAAATCTTCCAGCGTCTTCAACGTATTTAAACATTTCGTCTTCGGAATCATTATAATTGGCTCTTCTAATATTTGTAAAACCCACATCCGACAATTCTTTCGCTAAGGATTTATAATCCCACATCCATAGGTGATGGGAGTTTCCAAAAAAAGAATTGATAAACCCTTTAAATCCTCTTGGTCTAATTTTTAATCCTAACATAGTGTCGTTTCCAACAAAGCCTAAACTTGCCGAATTATTACCTTTTTCCAATTCTCTTAAATATTTTCGTGCTGCAAGTTCTAAATCGGGAACCACACAACGAAAAATCATTCCCTTTTTTAAAATTCTATACGAATTTACTAAGGCTATTCTAAAATCATCAAGTGCCAAATGCTCTAATGTATGAGAGCAATATAAACCATCACAAGAGTTGTCAAGAATTGGCAACCCTTTTATTATGTCGCCGTAGCGTACATTTTTTGGAAACTTAGTATTTAATTGACTTTTAAGTAAGCTTCCAATAATTGGTGTTTTCTGAACCCTCAAGGTAGGTGAAACATCAAAATTTGTCCACTCATTTGGAGCTGAGAGCCCACAACCATATTGTACATATTTTTTTTCCATTTTATTATATTATTTCTTTACAATGAATATATACGACACAAGTCCAATAAGATGTAAAGCTAAATAATATTCATAAAATTTAACTTATTATTATTGCTATATGAATCGAGTAACGTTGCCCATACATGACTGTTGTCGCGCCGCGTTTATCAATCAAAACAAGTTCATCGCGTTTCATATCACACTTTTTTTTGTTTCCTACCAACAAGTTTATTAAAAATCCATTTGGAATAATAAATGAAATGTGTTCGATGAATTTTTTTAGAAATCTTCCAATAATTGAATACTTGTTTATAACCTAAATCCGGCAAATAATAAAATAATAGATACCATCGTTTCTGAATTATTTTTTTCAGTGCAGTAGCTGAATAGTGCGAAATAACAGTATTGTTCTGGCTCAAATTATTCATCCATAAATAATAATCTTGCAGATTTCGTGCTTCCGAATATATTTTTTCACAATCTATATTTCCGTGCAAAATCAATTCATCGTCGCTTGCAAAAATAGCGTAATCCGCTAAAATTTTTCGATGCATTTCAGCATTTAAATGTTTTGATAAATGACGAAATTTATAGGTTGCATTTTGATGTTGTCTTCTGTAATAGATTAAAATTTCAGAGACATTCGCAAAACGAACATTATTTTTTATTTTGTATAAAAATTCCCAATCTTCGCCTAAAATCGGACCATCCTCTTCGTAAAAATAATTTTGCTGAAAAATAGCTGCACGGTAAATAAAAGTAGGCTGAAAAATTCCAACTCCCCATAATAAAGAAGCTTTTATTTCATCGTGTTCCAAATAATTTTTCCACATCCCATTTTCATACCCAAATAAGCTCATTTGTCCGCCACTAATACCAATTTCAGGATGCATCTCCATAAAACTCCATTGTTTTTGCAATCTATCGGGAACAGAAATATCATCGCTATCCATACGCACAATGTATTTCCCTTTCGCATTGCGAATGCAAATATTTGAAGCTTTTCGAACACCTAAATTCGTATCATTTTTTAGAATCTGAATTCTTGAATCTGAAAATGAACGTATAATTTCCAAAGAATTATCGGTACTTCCATCATCTATAATTATAAATTCAAAATCTTTAAAACTTTGACACAGTATGGAATTAATAGACTCTACCAAATAATTGGCAGTATTATAAACAGGCATATAAACTGTAATAGATGGCTCTTTCACAAATTGCTATTTTTGAAAATAAAATTTATTTTTCGGTTTATTCTAAATAAAAGCCAACTTGTGAATCGAATTTGTTTTTTCATTTTTTTGAACTGTCTCTTTTCTTGTTCATCTAAATTCAAATCTTCAAATGCAATAATTTTCATCATTTTCTGCGCATGTTCAAAATCTTTTTTTTCAAAAATTAAATAACCGCGCTTCAACAAAAAATAGCGTATCATTCGATCAAATAATTCATCTGTCAGTCCTTCCGCGTCAAATTTATAATTTTTAAGGATATTGTATTTTATTTCCAACAATTTAGCATATTCATTTTTGTTTTTTTGTAAAGCTATGGAATGCAAAATACTCGCGTGTTCATTGTAAAATTGATCTGAATGCAAAACGGTTTTTGATTTTTTATGGTATCTAAAATTGACAAAAACGGTGTTTGTTTTTACACTATTTCCTGTTCCGAAATTTAATAAATACGTCAGCCACCATTCTTTGTCCATCACAAAATGCAAGCGTTCCGACAATTCGCCCATTTTTTTCACAGCACTCATTCTAAAAAATGTACTTGGTTGCTCAATATGTAAAACAGCAAGTGTTTTAGCAAAATCATTCGGATCAAAAAAAGTTCCTTCCGCAATTAAATTTTCACTATTAATCTTGAATAAATTACTTTTTCCACAAAGTAGAAATGTGTTTTTATTTGCAAATCCTTCCGCTACTTTTCGCAATGTATTGGATAAATAACAATCGTCGCTGTTGAGCCAATTGAAGATTTCTCCTGTGCATTTTTGCAAGCCTTTATTGATGGCGTGGCTTTGTCCGCGATCTTTTTCACTAACCCAATACGCTAATTTTTTTTCATATTTTTTGATGATTTCAACAGAATTATCGGTACTTCCGCCATCAATAATAATGTATTCGAGATTCGGATAATTTTGTTCCAGAACGGATAAAATTGTTTCTTCCAAAAATTCTCCTTGATTAAAAGAAGGCGTTACAATACTTATTTTCGGAAAAATATTTTTATCGAAATTCATCGCCTCAGAAAATTATTTTTTTAAATCCATTTTAAAAGATTGCGAAATTCGATCGAAGGAAATCGTTGATGGATATTGGAAGTTATTCAAATAATGAGTGTACATTTTTGTTTTTAAAAATGGAATTTTCGAATAAATATCACGATAAAAAAATAATTTTTCGAGCTGCATTTTTTCCTCTGAATTTGTTTTTTTAATTCGTTCATTTAAAATCGTGTTCGCTTCTTTTTCGTATTCAGCAGCTCTTTCTAAGCTTAATTGGTTTTTACTTTTTAACCGAAAACATCCCAAAACAGTATTCACAGAATATAATTCTGCGTGATCAAAAAAACGCAACCATAAATCTAAATCGCCAGCTAATTGTAAGAAAGAATTCATTTTTGCACCCGATTTATTCCACAACTCTTTTCTCCAAAAACAGGATTCTTGCTGAATCCATTGATATTCTTTTAAAAAATAATTGTATTTCGACCATTTTCTAAAATTGCCAACCGAAATAATTCTTCCGCTTTCATCAATACTCGTAGGCATCCCTTGAATCCATTTTACATCTGAGAAAGAAGAAAAAATTTCGGCAACTGTAAAAAAACTTTTTTGGTGATACACGTCGTCTGAATTAATCCAAGCCATAATTTCGCCCGAACATTTCGCGAAACCTTTGTTCAGCGCATCGTACAAACCGCCGTCCTTTTCACTCTTCCAAAAATTAATTTTTGAGGCGTATTTTTTTATGATTTCAACAGAATTATCCGTACTTCCGCCATCCATAACAATGTATTCTAGATTGGGATAATTTTGTTCCAGCACGGACAAAATAGTTTCTTCCAAAAATTCTCCTTGATTAAAAGAAGGAGTTACAATACTTATTTTCGGAAAATTCGTAGTCATCTAAAATTAATTTATAATTTTTTTATAAAGCTCAATATAGGCATTTGCTTGAATCTCCGAGCTGTATTTTTTGATTGCGTTTGCTCTGATTTCTTCGCTGTTCCATTTATTTATTTCATCAAAAAAATCACACAAACTTTCCTCAAGTGCCTCTACACTTATATTTTTCGCAAGCAGTCCGTTTACTTTGTGTTCAATT
Source organism: Bacteroidia bacterium (assembly GCA_039924845.1). Lineage (NCBI taxonomy): Bacteria > Pseudomonadati > Bacteroidota > Bacteroidia > Bacteroidia bacterium. The sequence continues at coordinate 18,629 of JBDTAC010000060.1, read as the reverse complement.
ATATCTACCATTCCTCCAATAGGAAATGCGATAATCGGCGTTCCACACATCAAAGATTCCAAAGCTGTATTCGGCAAATTATCTTCTGTGGAAGGAATGACCAACACATCAGCAGCAACGTATATAGCAGCCATCAACTGTTCGTCATTTACCTTACCTAAACTTATCCTGTTTTTTAGTGTTGCCTTTTCAGAAGAATTTCCTCCAACAATTACAAGTAAAAAATCGGTTTCAAAAAATAATTTTTCAACTGCTTTTTCCAAATATAAAAATCCTTTTCGTTTATTTTTTATCGAATCGGCAACAAATAGAATAATTTTTTTATCGATCGGAAAATTTAATTTTTCGCGTGCTTTTATTTTATCCTTAATTTTAAAAATTTGACAGTCTATTCCGTATGGAATACAATAATGAGGCATATTTCCAAACAATTTACTCGATAGAGAAAAATTCATCAACCAAGTAGAAGGTGAAACAATTTGAATGTTTTTTACTCCTTTCAACGCCTTTGATTTCAAATTAAATGAAATTTCTGAATACGTTTTTTTATCCAAACCTCCTAACTGATGACAAACGTTACAATCACTCTTAAATAAGGTACAATTATCCGAATAATGACAGCCTCCCGTAAAAGAATTCATATCGTGTAAGGTCCAAACAATTGGCTTTTTATTTTTTTTGAAAAACGAAAAATCTATAAAATCGGCCACCCAATGCAAATGAATAATATCTGCTTCTTGATAATAAGGATGCGTTGTTAAATCGTAGTCTGAATCAGGAAAAGAGAACCATTCGATTTCGCCATTCGAAACCTTTTTTTTAATTTGTTGTTTAATATTATTCGAAATTGTTAATCTAAAACATTTTCTAATTGCTCTTTGAAAAATATTTTTTTGAGGTAAATAATTATCTATAAATTCAATACTTTCTTCAATAACTTCTTCTGAATTTTTTTTCAAAAATATAATTTTTGAAGCTATATTTTTTTGTACCAAACTTTGATGCAAACGAATGCAAGCTTTGGCAGCACCACCTTTACTAAACGTATTTACATGAAGAATTTTCATGACTTTTGATTAAAAAACAATACTTTTCCTGCGTTTTCTATTCGCATAGAAACACTTTTTATTTTCCATTTTATAAAAAATAAAAAAGTCGTAATCCTTGGAGCTCCCCATTGGCGGTCTCTTTCATACTTTTCTTTTATCAATTCATCGCCCATAATTTTTTTAGCGAGATATTGTTCTTCTTTTGAAAGTTTGATTTTCCACAAATCTTTTTTTGTCATTCTATCTTGATACGAAATTTTTTCATCGGGAAAATGAACGAGTTTTTTTTCGTCTGTATTGGCATCTACAATATTTTTAATTTCCTCTGGAAAGGCTTTTACACCACAGAAATCTAAAATGCGCATCAATTCTTCAGATGTATTTTTCAATAAATTTTCGTAGCGAACTTCTAAATAGTTTTCAGGATATAATTCTTTTGCCTTATGTGCCGCATTTTTATATTTCAACCAATCTGTGCAAGCTCCGTAAAAGGAAGGATTTCCAAATCCTGCTTTGTACCAAACTCTATTCCATGAATACGCTGCATCCCTGCCATCTCTGATAATGTGAATAAATTTTGCTTCGGGAAAATAATAGTGAATCACATCAACATAAAACGAATAATTGGGCTGTTTATCCAGAATTATTTCATGTTGAGAGGTAATGGCAAACGTACTATAAATGTTTTCTAAAAAATTATTTATTTGTTCATCCAATTTTTCGCGGCTCCATAAATGCGGTAAACCTTGTTTTGAATTTCCTTCACGTGAGGCAATTTCTTCCTTTTCAAAATTTCTAATCCAAGGAATGATATAACTATTAAAAATGGTCAATTCCTCGTTACTTGCAGCCACTTTGGAATGCGCTGCTAACAAGTGATGCAACCATGTCGATCCGCTTCGAGGCGCTCCAATAATAAAAACAAATTGTTTGTCGCTAATCATACTCTTTTTAATGTTTCCCATTTTACTAATGAGCTAATTTCTTCTTGACTTTTTTTTAGCAATCCAAAATTATTTTCTGAAGTATTTATTTCAACAGACAAAAAGGATTCATTCTCTATCAATGTTTTATAGAAAGGAATTCCAAAATAAAGTAACAATTTGTATTTTCCTTTTTCAAAAATATTTTTTGGAATGATACAAGTGCTCTCATAATTTCCAAATGCATTTTTATTAAAGTAAGAAACAGATTTTATGGACTTTAAAAAGATATTCCCCTTGTTATCAACAAATTTTAGCGTAATTCTTAATTCCGGAATTTCTTCTAGTATCTCGTAATTAATTTTTACTTTGATAGATTCAGAAACATCAATTTTGGCTCTGATTTCATCGTTTTCATTTAAAATAAAAATCGATTTCAATTTCATTTCTTTGCTTCCTGGCGCATTGCTTTCGTTCCAAATAATTTGCCCGTTCTCATTTTCTTTTTTCCACTGAATCTGTTCGTATTGTTTAAAAACAGAATTGACGGAGCCTTCTAAAATTATTTTTCCTTGTTCTAAAAGCAGTGCATTTTTACATAAATTTCGTACGGCATTTTCGTTATGACTTACAAACAAAACGGTTCTGCCTTCGGTGCCGCTCACATCCTTCATTTTACCCAAACATTTCTTCTGAAACTCTGCATCTCCAACCGCCAATACTTCATCCAAAATTAAAATTTCGCTTTCTAAATGTGCGGCTACAGCAAAAGCCAAACGGACATACATTCCGCTGCTGTAACGCTTTACAGGTGTATCAATATATCTTTCAACGCCGCTAAAATCTACAATCTCATCAAATTTCTTTTTAATTTCAATTTTCGTCATCCCGAGAATAGCGCCGTTCAAAAAAATATTTTCCCGACCTGTTAATTCGGGATGAAACCCTGTCCCTACTTCCAATAAACTCGCTATTCTACCTTTTACTTTAAAATTGCCTGTGGTGGGCGTAGTGGTACGCGATAATATTTTTAAAAGCGTTGATTTACCAGCGCCATTTTTTCCGATAATTCCCAGTACTTCCCCTTTTTTCACTTCAAAATCAATATCTTTTAAAGCCCAAACATAATCGCTATTACCGCGTTTTTCACGATTATTTTCTTCTCCTACTTTCAAAAATGGATCTTCTTTTCCGCGTGCCAAATGCCACCAGCGTTTTAAATCGCTCGATAAAGTGCCCGTTCCAACATTCCCTAAACGATACTGTTTTCCGAGGTTTTCTACTGAAATAACTACATCCGACATACATCGTAAATGTAGTGTTTTTTATTATTAAACTGGCGGATTGAATACGATAGAATTGATAAAAAATTTCAAAGACAAATTTTCCGCTTCAAAAAATAATTTTTCAAAACCAATTTTAAGCATTTTCTTATTTCAAAAATCGAGTAACAATTGTGTTTGATGTAAAAATGAAAATTTACTTACATCGTAATTTTCGTATGAAATCGAAAGATTTATACGATTTTCAATAAATTTCTCAACTTGTTCGTTTGCGTTTTCAATCGTAATGTGAAAGTCTAATTTGTTTTCAATTAAATAAGGACGATGCGCAATTATCAGAACGCGAAAAATTATTTTTTCAACTGACTTTCTAAAATTGCCAATCCTTCTAAAAACGAATGTGGGCGATAATCCAATTCTCGAATTGCTTTATCTAAAATAAAACCCGTTCGTGGCGGTCGTTTCGCAGCTTGATTAAGTGTATTTGATTTAATCGGATGAACGAACGTTTTATCCAATTTATAAAAATCCGCAACAGCATACACCAATTCTAAAATGCTCATAATATCTTTTCCAGAAACATGATAAACGCCTGTTGCTCCTTTGTTAGCACAGTTTATACAAGCTTGCGCCAAATCTTCGGCAAGCGTAGGTGCACGAAATTGATCGTCCACCACATTTATTTTTTGACCTTTTGATAAGGCGTCTTTTGCCCACAAAACAATGTTGCTTCGGCTCATGTTATCTACAATTCCGTAAATAATAATGGTGCGTAAAATCGCCCATTTTATTTCACTTTTTTGAAGTAATTTTTCGGATTCATTTTTCGACCAAGCGTAATAACTCAAGGGATTTGGAATGTCTGTTTCCTTGTAAGGACCAGCTTCTCCGTCAAAAATAAAATCTGTGGAAAGGTGAATGAAATGGCTATCGCGCAATTTATTTTTTGATTGTTGAATGGTGTCAATCATGTTTTGGACAGCTGTTACATTCAGCAAAAAACATTCTTCCTTTTGTGTTTCACAAGCGTCCACATTCGTCATGGCAGCGGTATTTATAACTACGTCTGGAAGGTGTTTGAAAAATATTTTTTCAACTTCGCTTTTATTGCAAATGTTTAAGGATTCGTAAGTATATCCGCTTTTTTCAAGAATTCTATTTTCGTCTTTTGACGTAGCAATGAGCTGAATATTTTTATTTTTCAGCAGCATATAAACCAATTTTTGCCCGAGTAAACCGTTGGCTCCAGTAATAAGTATTTTTTGCATATTGAAAAATTATTTTTTTGCTTCTATTTTTGTCCAATCATCTGAATTTGCAATTTGCTGAATCATTTTTTCCAAGATGCGTAAAGATTGCGGTGCATTGTAATAATCGCGTATTTTTTTATCCTTTCCATTGTGTACAAAGCGAATGTACGTTGTCGGGATATCCGTCATCATGGCAGAATAATTATCTTTAAAATCCCAAAAAGGTGCGTTTTCAAAAATATTTGTCAAACTGTCCACTAATTGTTTTGTCAATTGTTTTTGAAATTTTCCAATTTTCGAAACGTTCTGAGTGCCATCAAAAAAAACTTTTCCGTTGGCGTGAATATCAATTGTATAAACCGGACAAGTGCCAAAACAGGGCGTCTTACTCATCCAAATCAAGGTGCTGTCATTCCCAAATTCGCCGACATTTCCTTTTAAATTTGTTTTTTTAGCAGAATGACATGTGCTGTATGTGAACACAATAGCAAGAATGACAAGAGTTTTCATCGTTTTCTTTTAGTTAAATCGCCCACAAGCGAAAAAATATTTTTTATAATAAGCCTCATTCAAATCATCAATCATAATTCCACGATGTACCGTAGCGTGTACAAATTTATTATTTTGCAGGTAAATACCAATATGCGAAATTTCGGAAGAACCTATTTTAAAAAAAATTAAATCGCCTTCGCGGAGATTCTCCATACTTATTTTTTTACACTGATTGTACATTCCAGCTGCCGAACCGCTGATATTTTTCTCATACACATTGTTGAATAGAATCGAAACAAAATCAGAACAATCAATTCCATTCATCGTTTTTCCGCCATATTTATAGGGAACTCCGTACCATTTATCAATAAAAGTATACAAGCTTATATTGGAAATATTTTTTTGAGAAACGCCTAATTGTGTCGCATATTTATTTTGGATTTTTTGATCGAAACTGGACGAATTTGTCTCTTTATTATTTTCTTTTGAATTTTTTTTCGTTACTTTTTTTTGGCTTCCGCAAGAAGTTAAAAAAAACAATGCTGCAAATGCACTGAAAATAAGCAGTTGAAAAATTATTTTTTCAAAGACTATATTCCTCCTCATTTTTCAAAGATAAAAAAAAGGAATGTTCCTAAAATATAAAACAGAGAATGTTTTCAAACACAAGTTGTTCATTAATTTCACCTCGTTTTATATCAAAAATTTGTACTTTTAAGAAAAAATAATCCTATGCCTTCATTTGATATTGTCAGTAAAGTAGACCATCAAACGCTTGATAATGCTATTAACGTAGCTAAAAAAGAAATTTTAACACGCTTCGATTTTCGCGAATCTAAAAGCTCCATCGAGTTGGATAAAAAAGCGCTTACCATTTTTATCGTTACTGAAAACGAAATGCGAATTGAAGCGATTATTGATGTGATTCGTTCGCGGATGATTAAACAAAAATTAGATCCTTCCTGCTTGGACGAAGGAAAAGAACAATATTCTTCTGGAAATATGGTGAAAAAAGAAGTCAAAATAAAAGAAGGAATTGACAAAGATGCAGCACGAAAAATCAATAAACTCATCAAAGATTCTAAGCTAAAAGTACAAAGCCAAATCATGGAAGATCAAGTACGCGTAAGCGCGAAAAAGATTGATGATTTGCAAGCTGTTATTCAATTGGTACGAGGTGGAGACATTGAAATTCCGGTACAGTTTATCAACATGAAATAAATTTTTTCTCGAAAATTATTTTTTGAACGGATGAAAAAAAGCATATTTTTCGGACTCTTATTTCTTCTCTTTTTTGTTTCGAAACTATTTTCGCAAAACACTTGTGATTTAAAAAATTTCGCGTTTAACGCCGGCGAAAAACTCGAATACAGCATTCATTACAATTGGCATTTTGTGTGGATGAATGCGGGAAAAGTAATTTTTAAAACAAGTATTAAAAATTATTACGGAACAGCTTGCTATTATTTACAAGCCGACGGTTCCACCTATCCAAAATACGATCATTTTTACGCAGTCCGCGATACCTTTTCGGCATTTATAGATACTGTAAAATTACAACCGTTCCGCTTTATTCGTAATTCAAATGAAGGCGGAAAAGCCGTTTTTAACGACATTGTTTTTAATAACCAAGACAACACTATTTATTCTACCGAAAGTGATAATCGAAAAGCATTTTATTCTAAAAAAATAAAAAATACCGATTGTGTTTTTGATCCCTTAACGGCTGTTTATCGCACACGAGATTTAGATTTTTCGCATTGTAAAATAAACGATACCATTTCTGTAGCGATGGTTTTAGACAGCACTGTTTATCATATTTATGTGCGTTATCTTGGAAAAGAAAAATATACTTCTAAAAATTTTGGAACGTACAATTGTATTAAAATAAATGTTTTGCTCATCAGCGGAACTATTTTTAAAGGTGGAGAATTTATGACGGTTTGGGTAACAGACGATAAAAATCGTTTGCCTTTACACGTGGAAGCGCCTATTGTGGTGGGTTCTATAAAAGTAGATTTGGAAAAAATTTCTGGACTCCGAAATCCGAGTACCTCGAAAAATTAATTTTTTGAAGGCATTATTTATAAGTTACCGCTTTCAATTAAACCAATAATTTGTTCAATCATTTTATCTTCCCCTTGTTGCGGATTATAAGCACTTTTTAAGTTGGAACCGAATAACCGCGCCAAAGATTGCCACATAAATGCGGAAAAATTACCTCTTAAATCTTCCACCAAAGCGTAAGATGTATGACCCGTTTGACGGTCGATGAGCTTAATTAAAATACGTCCTTGGTTAATCGTCAAATCTTTTAATTGATCTCCAAATTCGTCTTTCAATTCGATTTCTGCTTTTTTCATGAAAATTTTACGTTCCATTTCAGAAGGCATCGCAGCCAATTGAACATCAAAACTTTTTAATTTCACGGAAGCCAATACAGCATATGGATACACGATTTTCACGTCGCGTTCCAATCGCCAATACAAAGCTGCCTGCGCGGGATCAGTAAAAGCACGATTCGCATATACCGTAAAAGCATTTAATTCTACGTAAGCAATCGTATCTCCATTGTAAACAGTGGCTTGTACTGGAAATCCAACAAAAGTTGTCTTGGTGCTTTTAAGCGAAAATTTAGTGTGAGAAGAATCTTTTTGGGCAAAAGAACATTGCGAAAAGAGAAGAAATAAAACGAAGAGTGAGAATGTAAATGGACGTTTCATGGCGTTTATTTTTACCTGTTTCCCTTTTAAATTCAATATCTTAAACGAAGCCTGCAAAAAAAAGTTTTTTAAAACGTATTTATTTTTCAAGAATTATGCGATTCTATTTTTTTTCCATTTCGAAATCTTTTTTTCAGAAACCGAAGTTGTTTCTTGAGTTTCATTCTTTTTCGATTCCATCCATTTAGCAGCAAAAATAGCGGCAATCTCCGCTTCTGCTTCATCAAAACGATTTAACATTTCCGGTTTAAAATGATTTTTCACAAAATGTGTATCAAAATTTCCGGACACAAATGCTTCGTGTTGCATCACAAATTTACAGAAGTCGAGTGTTGTTTGAACGCCACTTATTTTATAATCTTCAATAGCCCGAATCATTCGTTGAATGGCTTCTGTACGATCTTTTCCAAACGTAATTAATTTCGCAATCATCGGATCGTAATAAATCGGAATGTCCATTCCTTCCTCAAAACCATCGTCCACCCTCACTCCTATTCCTTGTGGCGCTTTATAAAAAATTAATTTTCCGATGTCGGGTAAAAAATTATTACACGGATCTTCGGCATAAACACGCACTTCCACCGCATGTCCATTTATCTTTAAATCTTTTTGAGTGAAACTTAATTTTTCGCCACGCGCAATTTTTATTTGTTCTTTCACCAAATCAATTCCCGTAATGCTTTCCGTTACCGGATGTTCCACTTGTAAGCGCGTGTTCATTTCTAGGAAATAAAAGTTTTTATTTTCATCCAACAAAAACTCCACCGTTCCAGCGCCTGTATAATTACACGATTTTGCCACGTTCACGGCACATTCTCCCATTTTTTCACGAATTTCAGGAGTCAAAACCGAAGATGGTGCTTCTTCAATTACCTTTTGATGACGGCGTTGTACGGAACACTCGCGCTCAAATAAATGTAAAATATTTCCGTGATTATCTCCCAAAACTTGAATCTCAATGTGTCTCGGACCTGCAACGTATCGTTCAATAAAAACAGAACCATCACCAAAAGCTGATTTAGCTTCGCTCACGGCTAACTTCATTTGTTCTTCAAAATCTTCGGCTCTTTCTACAATGCGCATTCCTTTACCGCCACCGCCAGCACTCGCTTTTATCAAAACTGGGAATCCTGTTTCTTTGGCTATTTTTTTTCCTTCTTCCAGCGTTTCAATCGCTCCAACAGAACCTGGAACCATCGGAATATTATATTTTTTGGCGGCAGCTTTCGCTGAAAGTTTGTCGCTCATTATTTTCATAGCTTCAGGCGATGGACCGATAAAAATAATTTTTGCCTCACTTACTTTTTTAGCAAAAGCAGCATTTTCAGACAAAAACCCGTAACCCGGATGAATACCATCCACATTTAATTTTTTACAAACTTCGATGATTTTATCGCCGTTCAAATACGATTGAGAAGAAGCTGGCGGACCAATACAAACGGCTTCATCCGCATATCTCACAAAAGGCGCGTTGCGGTCTGCTTCCGAAAAAACAGCTACCGTTTTAATGCCCATTTCCTTGCACGAACGCATCACTCTTAACGCAATTTCACCACGATTCGCTACTAATATTTTTTTCATATTTCAGCTAAATTAAAGTGTCTAAAATTACTATATTTTTATAGGAAACTATTTTTCTTCCGTTCTTTTTTCTTGAAAAAAAAGAACCAAAAACTCAAGGCTTGGATTCCTCATTTCATTTTAGCTTCCTGAAAGCTATTCGTTGGGCGATTTCCGAACATCCGTTCGGAACTTCCCAATCTCATCACGCTTTCATTTTACTAAAATTTTATTCGCAATCCTATGCCGTTTTTAATTCTCAATTAAATTGTGGGCGCAAATTATTTTACTATTCACCGTATTTTTTCTTTCTTGCTTCGTCTTCTTCTCTTCTTTTTTGCTCCATTTCTTGTTGTTTCTTTTTTTGCTCTGCTGCAAACTTATCGCCTTTGTCCGTCCATTTAAAATAATATAAATATAAAACGGCAGCGTAAATTGAAGACCCTGCAAAAGCCATGTACATTCCAAAAATAAAAATTCTGAAATAAAAAAATAAAAACAGAATACCATTAAATGTAGTGGTGAAACTTATACTTAAAGCAAAAAATGCTTTGAGATCGTTGTTCCCAAAATTATCTCCATGTCTTTTCATAAAGGGCGGGAATGTAAGAATACCAAAGAGTAAAGAACCAGAAGCTTCTAAAAGTGTCCATCTTGGGTCGCTGTTTGCCCATTCCAATAAAACGCTTAAATAAGTGTGCATTTTTTTGTCTTTGAAAAATATTTTTTTTTGACGACTTAAATTTTGATTCCAATTACTAAAACATCGTCCACTTGATCGTTTGTGCCTTTCCAATTTTTAAACGATTCAAGTAATTTTTTTTGCTGCTCTTCTTTTTTCAAGAAAGTAATTTCAGAAAGTAAATGTTTGAAATTTTTCACCATCATTTTCTTTCCTTCTTTTCCACCAAATTGATCCGCATAACCATCCGTTGAAAGATAAATAGTATCGCCCAAATTCAAATCAATACTATGATTTATAAACATTTTTTGCGAAATATCCATTCCTCCAATAGCTTGTTTATTCGCTTTTGTTTCGGTCAATTCGCCTTGCTGATTGTAAATCCACAAAGGACGCATCGCTCCAGCGTATTCTAATTTTTTATCCTGCGTATTTATTTTACATAAAGCGATGTCCATGCCATCGCGTGAATCGCCGTAATTTTGTTTTAAACTCACCCGAACCGCATTGTGCAGTTCATCCAGAATAAAAGAAGGTTTTGTAATCTTTTTTTCCTTCACGATTTCATCCAACAACGTGTGCCCAATCATGCTCATAAATGCACCCGGAACGCCGTGTCCAGTACAATCTGCGACAGCAATCAAAACACTACTATCCGGTAAATCACAGAACCAATAAAAATCGCCACTCACAATATCTCTCGGCTGAAATAAGACAAATGATTGCGGCAAATATTTTTGAATAAAAGAAACTTCCGGCAACATCGCTTCTTGTATTCTTTTTGCATATTGAATGCTGTCCGTAATATTTTTATTTTTTTCTTCGATTTCCTTTTTCTGTATAATTAATTCTGCCGTACGCTCTGTTACTTGCTTTTCCAATTGGTCTTTTTGCCCTTCCAGAATTTTTTTCTTTTCTTGTTCTTGTTGTAATGTTTGCGCAGAAAGTTGTTCTACTTCTATTAATTTATATTTCAAATTTTTATTGATGAGCGAAAAATTTCGAGCCAAATAAATACTCATCGAAATAGGAATACAGACGAAGGAGTAAGCGAGTGCAAAAACCGGGAAAAGCGACATGTCTGTCCATTTAAAAGCAGATTGAAGTACGCTGATAACAATCATCAAAACGAGAGAAATGGGAATGAATAAAACGCCCATTGCCATTATCCATGCACCTTCTCTTTTTTTAAGCAAGGCAGAAATACTGACACGAAGTGATTCAACAAATTCAACAACAAATAATAAAATACACAATACACTCAAAATAAAAGAAAGCGTTTTACTTGTTTCTGGTGTTATTATTTTTGCCAAAATAAAAGCGATGTTTACGAAAAAAAGTATCCAAAACATCTTTGGCATGCGTTTATAAAACACGGAATACAGAAACCCGATCATAAAAAATCCGATTCCAAAATCCATGTAATGCAGTAGGTATTCCCATAAAAGATAGGTTTTAGCTCCAATTAAAAGATTGTGTGCGTAATACAAATAAGCGCTGACAGAAAGTGTAAAAAGGAAGTAATACAAATTCGATTTTTGTTCTCTGTAAAAAACAAACAAAAGTAAATGAACAATGGTCATGGCACAATAAAAAGCAACAATTGCCATTATAATTGATGAGCCATAACTCAAATAATCTCGAATTGTGGAGCCGAAATCATCTTCTACTAAATTGGCTTCGAAACCAAGTGTTTGTTTCGAAGCGGACTTCGTTAAAAAATAATTTAGTTGAGCGTAATTGGAGTATCGAATGGCAATGGTATGGTAGGGATTAGAATTAAAAACAATGCTGTGCGGCAACATAGACGCAGTTTCTTCTTCTTCCGAATGCGTGCTAAATTTCCCAATACTGAAAATTAATTTTCCGTCTACGTAAACATCTGCTGCGCCATGTGTAGGAATAAAAAACAAGGTCATTGATTTATTTCTCAATGAAGAATCCACCAAAACGTGCAATCTAAACCAACAAGCGCCAGTAAAAATGTTTTGTTTTAATTTAGATAAATCAATTTCGGTGCTTACTGTTGTATCCCATTTCGAATCGTCAAAATTTGTTCGCGCCCAAGTAGTATCATCACCCGAAGCGTATTTCCAATCTTTATCAAGTATCCATAAAGAGTTTGTTTTGACTGAGGGTGTTTTAAATTTTATAATTCCATTTCCAAAGCTAATGTCTCCCTCTTTTTTATCACTTTTAATTAAAATGGAATAAAAATTTTGTGGCAGCGCACTCGAAAAAAAAGGCAGCAAAAAAACAATTAAAAACAAAAAATATTTTTCGAGAAACGAAATACGCATCTTTTATATTTTTATTCCTATCACCAACACATCGTCCACTTGTTCTAAATTTCCTCTCCAGGTCTCGATGGTTTGATTTAATACTTCTTTTTGTTCGCTCATTGGTTTCTGGCAATTGGCAAGAAGCAATTGTTGGAATTGTTTGTATTTGAATTTTTTTCCAGATGCTCCACCAAATTGATCGGCATAACCGTCAGAAAAAGTATAGACAATATCGCCTTTTTGAAGCTGTATTTCGTGAGCGGTAAATGGGATTTTGTCTTTATCGTGTTTCCCAATCGGAAATTTATCGGGTTTATGTTCTTCCAGTTGTACCTGCATTTTATCTGTACTGTTTCGGATAATCCACAATGGCGTATTGGAAGCAGCAAACTGCAATTTGTTTTCTTTAAAATTAAAGGAGCACAAAACCATATCCATGCCATCTTGTGATGTTTCTGTGGTATCTTCTGGATTTAAAGCATGAATAATGTTTTGCCGCAATTCGTTCATTATTTTATCCGGTTGTACAATTTTTTTTTCGATGACGATTTCATTCAAAAAATTAATACCGAGCATACTCATAAATGCCCCAGGAACACCATGTCCAGTACAATCTCCGGCAGCTATTAAAAAATTAGTTTCCGTATGAGAAGCCCAATAAAAATCGCCGCTTACAATATCTTTTGGTTTATATAAAACAAAATAATCGGATAGGTGTTTGTCTAAATAGTTTTTAGAGACCAAAAGTGCTTGTTGTATTCGATGGGCATATTGGATGCTATCAGTTATATCTTTATTTTTTTCTTCCACCAATGTTTTCTGCAATTCAATAATATTTTTTTGATTCCGTATCACGCGAAAGCGAGAATATAAAAGCACCGCAAATGCAAGAATGAGAAGTAATCCAACTTCCACAGCGCGAATAATTATTTTTTGGCGTTTTAAATCCGCCGTTTGTAATTCACCATCTTTATTTAGTAATTGAATTTGTTTGTCTTTTTTATCGCTTTCGTACAAGGCATTCATTTGCGTTATTTGCTTGCTATTCGATTGATTCAGCAAAGTATCTTTCAAATCGGCAAACAATTTAAAATTAACATAAGCTTGCTCGTAATTTTTTTGTTTTTCGTAAACTTCAGCAAGCCCGAAATAAATATTTTTCAGTGTAATCGGATCATTCACTTCTTTTGAGAAAACCATGCCTTTCAAATAAGTATCACGCGCCTCCGGCAATTTATTCATAGAATAAAGCACATTTGCCATTTCAGAATAAGCATCTCCAACACCAGCTTTATTTCCGATTTCCTGAGTTATATCTAAAGCTAATTTGAAATTTGTCAAAGATTCCGCGTACTTTTTTTCACCGCCATACAACACTCCAATGTGTTTATAGCACTCTGCTTCTGCTCTTTTATCACCCAATTTTTGAGCAATTGCTATTGCTGCTTGATAACTTTCCAAGCTTTCTGCATCCTTATTTTCGGCGTGATACGCAACACCGATATTAATGTAAACATATTCTACCATCGTCTCGTTGTGCAATTGCTTTTCCATTTCCAATGCACTTATATTACTCGAGAGTGCCTTTGGAAAATTGCCTTGTGCATAATAAACAGCAGCTAAAGTATAATACGCACTCGCAATGCCTGCTTGATTTTTAGTGCTTTCGGATAATTTGAGCTCTGTCAAAAAGTTTTTTTCTGCATTCAAAAAATTACCTTGCTCATAATACGTTTCGCCTAAATTACTATAGCATTTAATGGCAGCTGCCGTATCTTTCACATCTAATGAAGCAGCTAAACCTGATTTATAAGAAGCCAAACCGTCGTCATAATGTCCACTTTCCATATAAACGTTTCCGATACTTACATAAAAAAGAATCATTTTATGAACGTTTTCTGTTTTCTGGGCGATGGCAAATCCTTGTTTGTAATTTCTAAGTGCTTCATCGTATTTCCCAAATAATTCATAAACTCCTCCGATACCCGAGTAAGCTTGCATTTCTCCTCTCAAAAAATTATTTTTTTGAGCCAATAATAATGCTTGAGTAAAATAATTTTGCGCTTCTTTATTTTTATTCATGTCTCTATAACGCGAAGCAATATTGTTCAAAATAATAACTTTCGACGTGTCAATATGAGTTGTTTTTAATACATTTTGGAGGGAGTCTATTTGTTTTTGTTGCGCAAAAGAACAAAGGGATGACAAATAAAAAAGAGGGAGTAAAAAATATTTTTTCATATCATGTATTTTTTTGTGAATTTACACTTTAATTCCGATGAGTAAAATATCATCCACTTGTTCTAAATTTCCTTTCCAGCTTTCGATGGTTTGCGTCATTACTTTTTGTTGCTCTTCCATTGATTTGTGGCTGTTGGAAAGTAATAAATCTTTCAACGCTTTGTATTTAAATTTCTTTCCGGAAACACCGCCAAATTGGTCGGCGTAGCCATCCGTAAACGTATAAACAACATCGCCTTTTTGTAAATTTATTTCATGTGCCGTAAACGGAATTATATCTTTATCGTGTTTCCCAACAGGAAATTTATCCGGTTTTATTTCTTCTAAAAAACGTGACTCACTTTCGGCGTTACGGATAATCCAAACGGGATTATTGGAAGCTGCTAAATTTAATTTTCTATTCTTAAAATCGAACGCGCATAAAACCATGTCCATGCCGTCTTTAGCTTCTTCTTGTGTTTCTTCTGGATTCAGTGCATGAATAATATTTTGTCGCAAATCATTCATGATTTTATCTGGTTGAAGAACTTTTTTCTCAATGACAATTTCATTCAAAAAATTAATACCGAGCATACTCATAAATGCACCCGGAACACCGTGTCCTGTGCAATCAGCGGTAGCTATAAAAAAATTATTTTCGGTATTGATAGCCCAATAAAAATCACCGCTTACAATATCTTTGGGTTTATATAAAATAAAATAATCCGACAAATATTTTTTCAAATATCCTTCGGAAGTGAGCAATGCACGCTGAATTCTACGCGCATAATATATACTATCAGTGATGTCTTTGTTTTTTTCGTCTACCAATATTTTTTGGTGTTCGACTTCTGTTTTTTGAGCGGTAATTATTTCATTTGCTTTTTGTTTTTCGCGGTAGCTCCTAAAAATAAAAAATGCCAACACCATCATCAATAAAAACCCGATTACAAACGCATTTCGTTCGGCTTTTTGTTTTTCAATTTCAAATACCGTTAAAGTCTTTTCTTTATTGAGCAATTCAATCTCTTTGTCTTTTTTATCACTTTGATAAAAAGCATTCATTTGAGTTAATTCCTTCGTATTTGCTTGGTTTAGTAAAGTATCTTGCAAATCCGAACTCAATTTAAAATAAGCGTATGCTTGTTTGTAGTTTTTTAATTTTACATACACATCCGCCAAGGCGCTATAAGCAACTCCCTTTGCATTAGCATCTGGATACTTTTTTAAAATATCCAATGCTTTTGTAGCAGTTGAAATTGCCTCAGAATAATTTCCAGAAGCCGAATATAACAATGCCATTTCGCTGTAAGTATCTGCCTGGTCTGTATTTACTCCTATTGCTTGTTGTATATCCGACGCCAATTTTAAGTTGTAAAATGCTTCTGTGTATTTTTTTTCTCTTCCATAAACCAATCCTATATTTTTGTAACATACGCTCATTCCTTTTTTATAATCTAATTTTATGTTTAAATCCAACGCATCATGGTAGCTTTGAAGAGCTTCAGAATAGTTACCGAGTCCTACGTAATTCTCTCCAATATTTACTTCCATTTGACTTATTTCTTGTGGATTGTTTATTTGCTTCTCTATTTCCAATGCCTGAAGCGTATTTTTTAATGCAGCAGCATAATTTTTTTGGACATTGTAAATGGAAGCAATCGCATAATAATTATGAGCGATCATCTGTTTGTTTTGCAATTTTTCAGCTATTTTCAAAGAAGCTAAAAAGTTTTTTTCGGCTTCTTCATAATTCCCTTCCGCGTAATATGCTCCTCCGATATTAGAATATCCAGCGGCTTCATACATTTCTACATTCGCATCTATTGCAACTTTTAGTGCCGATTTATTTCTTTTCAATCCTTCATCGTAATTACCTTGCTCCATATAAATATTGGCAATATTGGAATAAAAAACAAATTCTTTTTTTAAATTTTTTGTTTGATTCGCAACCTTCAGCCCTTCTTCATAATTTTTTAATGCATCCGTGTATTTTCCTATTTCATCATACGCCAAACCAATAGCATCGTACGCTTGTATTTCTCCTTTCAAAAAATTATTTTTTTGAGCTAAATTAAGAGCTTGGTTTGCAAAATCAATGCACTCTGCATTTTTGCCAAGATTCAAATATCCTTTCGAGATTTTACACAGCAAATTAACTTTCTCGGTATCTGAAATAGTTGTTTTTAATACATTTTGAAGCGAATCATTTTGTTTTTGTTGCGCAAAAGAACAGAGGGATGAAAAATAAAAAAGAGAGAGTAAAAAATATTTTTTCATATCATTTATGTTTTTGTGAATTTACACTTTAATTCCGATGAGTAAAATATCATCCACTTGTTCTAAATTTCCTTTCCAGCTTTCGATGGTTTGCGTCAAAGTTTCTTTTTGTTTGTTCATTGGTTCGTTGTAACTGGCTATTAGCAATTGCTCCAATTGTTTGGAGCTAAATTTCTTTCCTTTTTTCCCTCCAAATTGATCGGTATAGCCGTCTGTAAAAAAATAAATCGCATCCTCTTTTTTAATTTTAATTTTTTTCGTTTGAAAATTTTTTTTTCCGCGAGCATCTCCACCAATTGAACATCTATGCGGTTCGTGTTTCGTCATTTTACCATCATTGATAATCCATAAAGGACAATTTGCTCCGGCGTATTCCAAAAAATTATTTTTCAAATCGAGTACGCAAAAAGCAATGTCCATCCCATCTTGAATTTCCAAATCAGCACTCTCTTGGGTAAAAGGGGTGTGTATTTTTTCGTCCAATGCTTGTAAAACAGCAGCCGGATCAATTGTTTTTTTTTCGTTTACAATTTGATTTAATAAATCGTTTGCAATCATACTCATAAACGCGCCCGGAACGCCGTGCCCAGTACAATCAATAACTGCAAAAACAATTCGATGATCCACTACTGAAAACCAATAAAAATCGCCGCTCACAACTGCTTTCGGTTTGTATAAAATAAAATAATCGTTTAAATAATGAGAGATGTGATTTTCGTTAGGAAGTATGGCGTGTTGTATCCGCTGAGCGTAAGTAATGCTGTCTGTGAGCTCTTTATTAATGGTTTGAATTTCTGTTTTTTGACGATTAATTTCTTCGTTGGCTTCTACTAAATCAATGTTTTTCAAACGATAAATTTCATTTTCATTTTTTGCTTCTTCCAAATCAAATTTTACCTGCAAACCTTTTGTTTTGATTTTTAATTCTTCTCCAAAAAATTTTCTTTCTAACTCCATATATATTTTATGGTGTTTCAACGCACTTTTAAAATCACTTTTGTGTTCGTAAGTATCTGTAAAAAACTGATGACACAACAACACCGTTGTTTTCATTTTTTGCTCTGTAGCAATCGCCAATGCTTCTTTTAATACTTTAAGCGCATCGTTGTACTGACCTAAAATATTGTATAAATTTCCTAAGCTTTTTAAGGAACTCGATTTAATGCCTTTGTCTTTTAGTTTATCGGCGAGTTCGTGTGTTTTCTGAAAATATTCCAATGATAAACCGTAATCTTCTGTCTTGGTGTACAGAATTGCTAAGCTGGAATACGCCTTCATCAAAATAGTTTCACTGGCACATTTACGAGCAGCATCTTTACTTTTGCGCAGATACAAGGCAGCATTCAAAATATCATCCGACCAATTGTAAACGTTTCCGATGGCATACAACATGTCTGCATGATTTTTTGCATCAGCTAATTTTCCATAAATTTTTAACGCATGTTGAAGCGATTCAATCGCTGATGAATAATCTCGAGCGCTTTGATACACATAGCCTATACGACTATAAATAAATGCTGTGCGTAAATCGTTGTCCGTTTTTTTATAATGCTTCAACGCCTCCAAATAATATTGAAGTGAGCTGTTTTCATCGCCTATTTTATGATACGCATCACCTAATTTTTGATAGCAAATAGCCGCATTTTCTAAATCTTCTAATTTGAGGTAAATATCCAACGACTGAAAAGCCGCCGCCGCTGATTGCTCGTAATAGTTATACGAAAAATAAATATCACTTTTAAGTATCAAACTATCCGCAATACCCTTTCTGTATTGGGTTTCATAAGACAAAGCAAGTGCTTCATCTGCAAAAGTTCCGGCATCCGAAGCATTCTCGCTCAACAAAGCCCGACCCGACTGGAGTAAGCTTTCAATTTTATCTATT
>JBDTAC010000059.1 GCA_039924845.1 Bacteroidia bacterium | reverse complement strand
TACGGCTATTCGATTTATTTTACGTACAAAAAGGATTTTACGCTCACTAAAATAAAGCCGCATAAATTCAATAATGTAGATTGAAAAAATAATTTTTCAAAGTCTTTTTTGTACTCCGAAAATTATTTCAATTCACACATCGGAATGTCTTTCACGAAGGTGTAAGATTTTTTTTCGTAATCCATTTCGCAACAAAAATGTTGTAAACCGTTGCTGACAATCAAAAATTTTACTTTTAAATCCATATTATAACGTGCAATTTGATCAAAAACATCTTGCTTTATTTTAATTTCAGGCGCTTTACATTCTACTAATAAATAAGGATTCAGCGTATTATCGTAAATAACAATATCGCTTCGGCGTTTTAATGTTTGTGTTGATTTTACGGCTGTTTCAATAGCCATTAAAGATGCTGGAAATTTTTTTTCCTGAACCAAAAAATGAATAAAATGTTGGCGAACCCATTCTTCGGGCGTTAAAACAACGTATTTTCTCCGAACAATATCATAAATTTGCGTTCTTTGATTTTGTCCTTTCAGTTTGAAAGTATAAACAGGAAGATTGAGTTGCGGAAACAATTTTTTATTTTTGATTTATCCTGCAAAGGAAAAAAAATAATATCACTTACTATGAATTTTGAACAAATCGTTACTGATTTGAAAAATAAAGTTTTTCATCCAGTTTATTTTTTAGCTGGCGAAGAACCTTATTTTATTGATGAATTGAGCGATTATATTGAAAAAAATATTCTGACAGAGGCTGAAAAAAGTTTTGATCAAACTGTTTTTTATGGTCGTGATGCCGATGCACAAACTATTTTTAATGCCGCACGACGTTATCCAATGCTGTCGGCACAGCAAGTCATTATTGTGAAGGAAGCGCAAAATGTGCGCGATTTGGTGAAGGAAGACGGCGGAAAAAACAAATCTGCTTTGCTTACGTATTTGGAAAATCCTCAGCGTAGCAGCATTTTGGTACTTTGTTACAAATATAAAAAAATAGACAAGCGAACGGCACTGGCAAAAGCACTTTCCAAAAAAGCCGTTTTTTTTGAATCCGCGAAGTTGTACGAAAATAAAATTCCGGATTGGATCCAACATTATCTTCAAAAGGAAAATTACAGCATTCATCCGAAAGCCGCTTTGTTATTGGCCGAATACTTAGGAAGTGATTTGGCAAAAATTGCCAACGAGTTGGACAAATTGATGATTAGCATTCCTCCAAAATCGGAAATAAGTGCAGATGATATTCAGAAAAATATTGGCATCAGCAAAGATTACAATGTGTTTGAATTGCACAATGCTTTCGGAAAAAAAGATGTGTTGAAAATAAATCAAATCATTAATTATTTTGCAGCCGATCCGCGCGAACATCCATTGGTGATGACGATTGGAACTTTGGGAAATTATTTTTCAAAATTAATGTTGTATCATTCCTTAGCAGATAAATCAAAAGGCACAGTGGCAGCCACTTTGGGTGTTCATCCGTTTTTTGTAGGCGATTACGAAAGAGCAGCTAAAAATTACAGTTTGGGAAAAATAAAAAATATTTTTTCATATTTGCGCGAATACGATTTAAAATCGAAAGGTTATGAAAATATTTCTGCCGACGAAAAAGAATTGTTGCGCGAATTAGCATTCAAAATTATTCACTAAATATTTCTAAAAATAAAAATATGAATTACTTTTTGGTAAAATCAGAACCCGTAAAATATTCTTGGGAAAAATTTTTGAAAGATGGAAAAACATTTTGGGATGGTGTTCGAAATTATTCAGCGCGCAATCATTTAAGAATGATGAAAAAAGGCGATTTGGTGTTGTTTTATCACAGCAATGAAGGACTTGCAGTTGTCGGCATTGCGAAAGTGGCGAAGGAAGCTTATCAAGACCCTACGACGGATGATAAAAATTGGGTGGCTGTTGATTTAGTACCTTTTAAAACACTCAAAAAACCAGTTACACTTGCCGAAATTAAAGCCGATAAAAAATTACAAAATATCTATTTGGTGCGACAAGGCAGATTGTCGGTAATGCCTTTAGCAGCAGCAGAATTTGACCACATTATTGCACTCTCCGAAAAATAATTTTTCGAAGCATTTTTTCTACGCACAATCTAATCACGATAAAATTTTATTATCAGCGATAAATTTCTATTTTTGCCGCCCGCAATCATATACTATGAACAAAATGAATTTCAAAAAAATAATTTTCAGAACTGCTTTTTCACTTCTCGCTTTTTTTATTGTTGCTACTGCAAATGCACAAGATGCCAACATCCGCGGATTTGTGTATTTAAAAGCAACTGGCGAACCAGTTCTTTTTACAAACGTTTATTTACAAGGCACAACAATAGGCGCCAGTACGGATGTGAACGGATATTATTCCATCACTCAAATTCATCCAGGGACCTACACTTTAATGGTGAGTTCTATCGGTTATGATACATTAAAAGAAATTATTACCGTAAAAGCAGAAGACATTATTACGCGTAAATTGTATTTGGTGAAATCGGCTGTGGCGATGAAGACTTTTACTGTTTCTGCAGAACAACAGAAAAAACAAACAGACGTATTGATTTCCTCTTTTTCCATCACTCCTCAAGAAATTAAAAAATTGCCGTCTGTAGGTGGCGAACCTGATATTGCGCAATACATGCAAATTTTACCTGGCGTAAATTTTACTGGAGATCAAGGCGGACAGCTTTACATAGCAGGTGGAGAACCTGTGGATAATGAAGTATTGTTGGATGGAATGGTTGTCTATAACCCTTTTCATTCCATAGGATTGTTTTCTGTTTTTGATGATGATATTATTAAAAATGCCGATGTGCATACTGCTGGGTTTAACGCAGAATATGGCGATCGTATTTCTTCCGTGATGGACATTACCACTCGCGATGGAAACAAACAACGAGTAACAGGAAAAGTTTCTGCCAGTCCGTTTGGGGCAAAAACAATGGTAGAAGGTCCGCTAAAAAAAGATACGACTGGTACAGGATCTACCATTTCCTTCATTGTTTCTGCCAAAACATCGTATTTACAACAAACCTCTAAAATACTTTATCCATACGTAGATTCAGGCAATGGCTTACCTTTTAATTTTACTGATTTATACGGAAAGGTTTCATTTAACGGAGCCAATGGAAGTAAATTAAATGTATTTGGTTTTAATTATACGGATCAAGTAAAATACCAAGCCATTTCCAATTTGAATTGGACACAAACAGGCGTTGGAAGCAATTTCGTGGTAATACCCAGCAGTTCGTCTGTATTGATTGAAGGAAATTTTGATTATTCTTCGTATAAAATTGGCATGACGGAGCCAGACATTTCTCCCCGGAGCAGCGGTGTTAATGGATTTAATATGGGATTGGCGTTTACCTATTTTATGGGAAAAAATGAAATTAAATACGGAATCAATATTTCAGGAACAAAAACAAGCTTAGATATCTTTAATTCCGTAAATCGAGAAATCAACCAAACTAATAACAGCACTGAATTGGATGGATATTTAAAAACAAAATTAATATCCAAAAATGGTAAGTTGGTAGTAGAACCCGGCATTCGTTTGCAATACTATGCCTCTCTTCCCGACTTTTCTCCAGAACCTCGTTTAGGAGTGAAATACAATGTTACCAAAAATTTTCGCTTAAAAGCCGCTGCTGGTATTTATACGCAAAACCTTATCAGTTCTACTTCGCAATTGGATGTAGTGGATTTATTTTATGGATTTTTATCCAGTCCGCAACAACTTCAATCTCAATTTACGCAACAAAACGGAACAGTAACAAACGTTACCAATAATTTGCAAAAAGCTGATCACATCGTGTTTGGTTTTGAATATGATTTCTTGAAACATTTTAGTTTGAATGTAGAAGCCTACGAAAAATTTTTCAACCAATTGTTAGAACTTAATCCGTATCAAATATACACCAGCGATAACGTAAATCCTCAAAGTTTGGTCAATGTTCCGGATGTTTTAAAACAAGATTTTTTGGTAGAATCTGGAACCGCAAAAGGCTTGGATTTTTTACTAAAATACGAATACAAACACGTGTATGTATGGGCAGTTTATTCCTTGGGCTATGTAACGCGTTGGGATGGACAAATTTCGTATCCGCCTAATTTTGACAGAAGAAACAATGTGAATTTAGTTGTTTCTTACGATTTTGGTAAAGATTTGGATTGGACAGTAGGCGCACGTTGGAATTACGGATCAGGCTTCCCTTTCACACAAACGCAAGGCTTTTACGAAAATTTAAATTTACAAAATAACATCAATGCAAATTATACCACTGCGAACGGCAATTTAGGAGTATTGTATGGAACACAAAATCAAGGGCGCTTACCGGATTATAGCCGTTTGGATTTAAGTATCAAGAAAAAAATTGTACTGACGGAAAATTCTACACTCGAAGTAGGTGCTGGCGTAACCAACGCCTACGATCGTCAAAATATTTTTTATTTTGATAGAATTACGTATCAACGCGTGAATCAATTACCAATTATGCCAACCGTTAATGTAGATTGGACTTTCTAAAATGCCCTACAAAGAATCCGAAACGGTTAAATTGTATTACGCCATCGGCGAAGTAGCAGACATGTTTAAAGTCAAAACTTCGCTGATTCGCTTTTGGGAAAAAGAGTTCGACATCATTCGTCCTCAAAAAAATAAAAAAGGAAATCGTTTATTTACACAACAAGATATAGATAATTTTCATCTCATTTATCACCTCGTTAAAGAGCGCGGTTTTACCTTATCCGGCGCAAAAGCAAAACTTTCCAAGAATAAAAAAGATACGATTGATACGCATGAAATTGTGAAATCCCTTACAAACGTTCGTCAATTTTTGGTAGAACTTCGCAATCAATTGTGAAGTTTCAATTTTAATGAAAAATATAGGAACAGGCTGTTTTTGCGTTTGAAAAATTATTTTTTCAAACGCTTTTTTTCGTGTATAAAATTGCTTCGAAAAAATAATTTTTCGAAGGCTGAATTTCATCGCGCGCTGCTCTCCTAAAAATAATTAAATTTGCAACTTATGAACGCAGAAAAAAAAGTGGCTTTTCACACACTTGGTTGTAAATTAAATTATTCCGAAACGTCTTCCATTGCTCG
>JBDTAC010000058.1 GCA_039924845.1 Bacteroidia bacterium | reverse complement strand
TGTTCGATCCATTCGAATTAGTAGCTGTTAAACTAACGGTATAAGTTCCTGCCGTATTATAAGTTACAACTTGACTTGCAGTGCTTGATGTACCAGGAGTTCCGCTTTGGAATATCCAACTATAGCTTGTAGGTCCGCCAGAGGATGTACTTGTATAAGTAATCGAAGATCCCTTACATACTGGAGAACTCGTCGCAGTATAAGAGGCGGTTGGTGGAGCGCTGGCATTTACTCCTGTAATATTTACATTATCTAAATAAAGAGCCTGTCCATAACCAGGTCTATTTTCAAATTTAATCAAGATAGAAGGTTGTCCAACATAAGCATTTAAACTAATTGTATCCGTCCTCCATTGAGTATTAGTAGGAACAAATGCACCAGTACTATCGTACGCTCCTGTTGTTGATAAAGTAAGTCCGCCCTTTAGATATAATTGAGTGTATGTTTGTCCACAATCTTTTGAAATATATACCGCCAAAGAATCACTGTAATGTTTATCGTAAGGAGTATAAGCAACATCGAAGAAAAGCTTTGCAGAAGATAACGACGCAAAATTATATTTTGGAGTAAGCATATAGGATCGAGTCCCCACTGCATTTGTATCGGTGTTATCAAATTCTGCGCATTTGGTACTATTGTGGCCAACGGTAGTATTGTGTTGCCATTCAAAAGGATACGCATTTAATCCCCAGTTTGCAGGAGGAAATGTTGCTCCTTCAAAACCTTCGGACAATGGTAATGCTTGGGGACCAGAAACATTTATGTATGCTGTTTTAGTCATCGCATTACTTCCGTTCGAATTTGTTGCTGTTAAAGTAGCATTATAAGAACCTGCAGTATTGTATATCACACTTGGATTTTGAACTGTTGATGTACCTGGAGTACCACCTGAGAATGTCCAACTCCATGAAGTTGGATTATAGCCGGATAAATCCGTAAAATTTACCGTTGTTCCTGGACAAATTGTTGTTGGAGTACCAACAAAATTAGCTGCGGGAGGATTAGATCCTGGGTTATTAACTGGAATTTCCCATATTCCACGCCCGAAAGTGGAGGCTCTTATCATTCCTGTTCCATAATAAATTTCCATTTGCGATACAATTACATTAGGCAATCCTGTATTATAAGGTTGCCAAGATCCCAATGTGCTATCTCTATAATAGACGCCTACGTCCATTCCTGCATAAACGGCTCCGTGAGCATTTTTCTGATAGGTGATGCAATTGGCTGGTAAATTAGGTAATCCAGTAGAATAATTCGTCCAGGACGTACCTCCATTGCTGGTTACAAAAATTTTATTTCCAGAAGAATATCCGGAAAATGTAACATACGCAATGTTTGCATTAGTAGGACAAATTGCTACATAACTCGCAGCTGCACTGCCTGTTGGCAATCCAGAATTAATAGTTGCCCAAGAACCTCCTCCATTTGTTGTTTTATAAACACCAGTATTTTTAACTACATAGATAACATTGGAATTAGATGGAGCAATAGCAAATTCATTTATGTAATTAGATCCATCAGGTTGGGTTCCTATTTGGCTCCACGATGTTCCCTGATTTGTTGATTTATAGAGATTTGTCATCCCACCGTAAATAGTATTTGCCACGTTTGGATCTTGTTTCCAAGGGGTAGCCCATGCTGTATTTTCAGAGGCAGGAGGACCGATTGAATTCCAAGAAGCACCTCCGTTAGTTGTTACGTTGAAACTTCCTTGGTATTGTTCACCATACATAACATTGTCATTGCTGTGATCTATAAAACATTTCATCCCATCTCCACCCATTGATTCATTCCAATTACTGGTGGATGCCATTAAATTTGTTCCATTGTCCTGCCATCCGGAAAGTATTTTGTTAGCATTGGTAGTGGACATTCCCAATCCATACATTTGACCGATTTGCATATTATTGCTTAAATCTGACCAAGTAGTACAATCGTTCGTTGTTTCAAAGACGCCTCCATCACAACCAATATAAGCGGACGTTCCATTAATATACAAAATATGATGAATGTCCGCATGTACATATCCGCTTGACGGATTAGCAGCCGCCCAATAAGCGATACAATTTGCACCCCATGATGTGCCTCCATTGGTAGATTTCCACACATTAACACCGCCAACAATAATCTCATTGGCGTTAGTAGGATTAGCTGCGATAGACAATGTGTAAAAGCCTTGTCCTACGCCCGCATCACTTCCATTCTGATTGAAACCGAGAAGGTTAGGACTACTACTACCGTGTTTTTGGGTAAAAGAGGTACCACTATTAGTGGATTGATAAACTCCATAAAGTCCATTATTATTTACATCTGCTGCTAAAACGTACACATAAGCAGCGTTGGCTGCCGATACGGCGATAGACATTCTTATTACTGCTGTTGGAGCAGGTAATCCGGAAGTTACTTGAGTAAAACTTGCACCAGAATTTGTAGAAATATAAAAAGCAGAACCGCTTCCTATGTCATACGTTGTCGCATAAATTGTGCTGGAAAGTCCTGGTTTGAAAGCCATGTCTATAACATAATCTCCATTTAAACTTGCTACAGGCGACCAAGAAGTTCCTCCGTTGGTTGACTTAAGCAATCCGAAATTTCCTGACAAATAAATATTTTGTGTATTGCTAGGGTCTATCAAGACTCTTGACATCAAGGCGTTTTGGCTTATCGCAAAACCCGTTCCTGGAAGCTGAATCCATGTAATCCCTCCGTCAGTTGTTTTCATCAATCCATAAGCATAAACATGATTAGCAGCACCTCCTGCTCCATCTCTATCACCTGTTGCAACATAAATTGTTTTACCAGAACTTGTAGGATCAATGGCAATATCTGTTACCCCTAAATCGGTAAACAAATCAGTTGTTGTTGCCCAAGTAGTTCCGTTATTCGTTGATTTCCACAAACCTCCGTCGGGTGCTCCTGCCCACAAAGTGGAAGTAGAAGCATCGTAAGCCATCACGTTTACGCGACCCACGCCACCAGTTGTTGGTTCGGAATTTGGACCTAAATACGACCAAGTATTTGTGGATAAAGTAGACAAAGTAGAAATCGGTTTTAATTTCTGTGCATTTAAGTATGCTTGATAATTAACGTGCGTTTCTGATAATTGAGATACATCCCCAGAAGGATACACTCTTGGTGCTGCAAAATATTCCCATCTTTTAAACAGTTCCCAACCTGCATTGTCCTTTTCTTCGTCTTCTCCTTCGTTTCCGCCTCGAATTCCAACATTTTCAGGATTGGAATAAAAAGATTTTTGAACATCATAAAAATTAGCTCCAGTTTGTTTCAACTGCAACCAATTTTTTAGATTACTGGTTGTTTTAATTCCTGTTTTTGACGATTGCGCAAACGCTGTAGCTCCTATTGCAAAGGCTAACACAGTGGATAAAGTAAGTTTATTTTTCATAGTGTGAACTTGTTTAGTTATACCAAAGTTGAAACAAAAAAAAGAGAATTCCAAATTTATGAGTAAAAAAATTAGAGGTGTATTTTTTTCGATGAAGGCATTGTTGTATTGAACAATAACAAAATAGCATGTCTCAGGCTCTTTAAATTATTTCTCAGAAGAATCTTTTTTTTCTTTCGAAAAATTATTTTTTTTGAACATTAAAAAGCTTCCGGCAAACGCACAAAAAAAGTAGTTCCTTTTTCCAATTCCGTTTCGAAAGAAATACTGCCGTTAAATGAGTCTATCATGTTTTTTACCATCGCTAAGCCCAAACCCATTCCGGCTGATTTAGTCGTAAAATTTGGTTCGAAAATCTTCGTAATTGCTTCTGGAGAAATACCTGTTCCGTTATCTTTAATAGCAATCAAAAAATTATTTTTTTCACGCGATATAATCAGCTCAATTTTTCCATCTTTCTCCTCTGGTAAAGCTTGAATCGCATTTTTTATTAAATTATTGAAAACCCTTACCAATTGCTCTTTATCAGCCATCACAAAACAATTTTCAGTAATTAAAAATTGAGTGATTATTTGCGCGGGAGAGGTTTGTTTAAACAAATCCGCCACGTGAATTAAAATGGATTTTAATTCCACTTTTTCAGAAAGTGCTTTCGGCATTTTCGCAAAAGCAGCAAAGGAATTGGCGATGGAAGAAAGTGTTTCAATTTGTTCGATAAGGCTTTCCGTAAGCTGTTGCACGTGCGTTTCCATATCCGCACGATGATCTTTAAACGTGCGCTGTAACTGCTGAATACTAAGTTTCATCGGCGTCAGCGGATTTTTAATTTCATGCGCTACTTGTTTTGCCATTTCGCGCCAAGCAGTTTCTCGTTCTGATTTTACCAATAAATCCGCATTTTCCGCGAGTTCTGCAATCATTCGATTGTATTCTTTTACCAAACTTCCAATCTCGTCATTCTCTTTCCAATCAATCATTTCATTGGTTTTTCCCAATCGGATGCGACTCAATTTATCTTGAATTAATTTGAGCGGGCGCGTGATATAATCTGAAATAAAAACCGTAAGAAAAAGAGAAAGCACAAACAATAAAACATAAATATTTATGAGTGTTGAAATGAACGTGGAAATTTCTGTTTGAAGATTTCCTTCCTTCTCAAAGTAAGGCATATTAAGGTATCCAAGTAATTTGCCTCTATTATTTTTCAGTAAAATATACGCTGATAAATAATTTAATTTTCCGATTGTTTCTTCATCTGTATACGCGATTTTATGATTCACCGTAAATTCATAAAAAGCAAGCGGGCAAATTTTTTGTGAAATTAATCCTTCGTCAAAAATCTTCGGAATGGACGTTGCATGCAAGTTTCCAAGCGTATCGTACAAATTAATATCTGTAAAAAAAACAGTCGAATTTTTTTTCAAAATATAATTCATGTAATCGTGATTGTTTTTTATCAGCTCATAATTATCGCCCAAATCCTGCTGAATATCAATCAAAGCCGAAACCATTTTTTCATTGATATTTTGTTTATTCGTATCCTGAAATTGTTTGTTGAAATAAAAAATAGTCGCTGTTCCGAAAAGTCCGATGGAAATAACGACAATGGCTACTAGCAAGTATTGTACACGATTTTTAAAATTAAAAGAGAGCGGTTTTCCGTTCAGGAAAATTTGCTGCGACACTAAAAAAAACAATAACAAAACGCTGAAAAATGCAAACAAATAAGAAAACGTAGTGATGCTATCAAACGTAGAAACTATTTTTTTACTGAGAATAACAAAAGACGAAGCATCTGGGCGATATAGCAAATGGTTGAATCCGTCTTTATTTACAAAGCCAAATGAACCTACTTGCAAAACACCCAAATAATCATTTGTTAAACTGTACGGAAATTTTCCGTGATAGCTAATTAGCTTGCCATTGCTGTATTTCGCATAAGAATAGTTGTCCCATTCCTGATCCGTTCCGGCACTTTTGTCGAGCAATAAATCTGGAAATCGAATCTCTTCCGTTGCCAAATTTGGGTTGAAAGAAAGATATAAAGTTCCTATCAATTCCTTTTTATGAAACGAGGAATTGATAGCTACACGAGCGAGGTAATTTATTTTTTGAGATGAATTATTCAAGTAAAAAAAATCAGGGCTTTCCGTACTTGTACTTTGGTTTTTGATGGCGTTTTCGAAATACGAAAGTTCATCAAAATTCATATTGATACCATTTACCAAAGGTGCGCAGATACTATCAAAAACAGCAACATTGATTTGATATTTATTCCAATAACCACCAAAATATTTTTGAAGAATTACTTTTTCGAATGTCTTGCGCTCCACACTATTTTTCGAACTCAGGATTTTTTTTAATGCTGCATCATTTTGTATTTTTTGTTCTACCTCATTAAAAAGATGTTCGGCAAGTGGATCGCGTTCCGTAGCTATTTTTTCAGCAAATATTTTACGATTTTCTTTCTCGCGCAAAGCGCAAAAATGAGTAAACGTAAACATCGAATAAAAGGAAAAAAACAATAAAATCAACACGACTCCAGAAAAAGGATAACGATCGTTTTGTTTTTTCAGAAACCGGATAATGAGAACAAATGTGAGGATCCATAAAATAAAAAAAACAGGAAAATCGTTCCGCAAACTATACATTCCCACAAATGCAATAATGGCAGCAGCGAAAACACCCATCTCGGAAATTGCGCTGAATGCAAAAGTACGCAACGTATGAATAATTTTATCTGCCAATATAAAAAGGCTAAAAAACAACAAAGCCACAATACACAAGGCAATATAACTGTATACATCTAAACTAAAAAGCGAATTAAAATCAAAAGAAAGAATGGAATTTTGAATCAATCCAACAAAAATATGATTGACAAAAGCGGCAAAACAAAGTAGAAAAAAAAGTAAAAAAAAGGCAGTCGAAAAATTAATTTTTTGATTGCGGAATTTTTGTTCCATCGAATTTTTTTTACTCAAATAATAAATGCCATAAAAAAGGAGTAGCACATTAATTAATAAATCGCCTAAGGAGGAAAACCAGATAGATGCCGCATCTCCATAGTGTTCCGGATTAAAAAGAGATAAACTGTAAATACTATTCGGGTATCGAAAATGAATACTCAAAAAGCGAAATCCGAACAATAGCAATACATATAGCAGCGGAATACTTTTGGAGGAAAAGCGTTCTGTCATTTCTTGTACCTGTTTTTGAAGAAAAAAAAGTAGAAATAAAATTGCCAGCACGGCGCATCCTAAGCCTATTAAACTTATAGATGTGAGTGCATTTTCATCCGAAAAAAAATGAATCGCACAAAGGTAATCTCCTTCCTTTGTATAAAACGCTTCATGTGTTTTTGCGGCAGACCCAAACACAATTCGGGCATTGTCGTTGATTCCAAAATCCGACTGAAAATGGTTCTCCAAATATTGATTTTGATAGGCATAATCATTCTTCAATAAAATCAAACCAACTATTTTTTCAGGTTGATTGTTTGAAAAAATAATTTTTGTACGCATCTCAAACCAGCCATTTTTTAAATGGACTAATTTTTGATTTTCAGGGATTTTTGGAAGCACATTTTCAAAAGCAGCCGATTGATTAGTCCAATATTTTAACGTGTCCTTTTGATAAATGAGCAAAGTGATACCCTGCTCCTCGTACCACTTATTTTTTTGATACGGATGTTCAGAAAACAACTGAGCATAGGACGACTGAAGCGCTTCAACTGCCAGCGAATCTATTAAAGATTGTGTTTTTCTCTCTTTCGCGAAAAGTGTTTTTGTAAAACGCGCAGCATCTTTAGCATTCTCCGAAGGGCGAAAAGAGGAAATCAAAAAGGCGGCAAGGGCAAAAAAAACAGCTAACAACAGCAGCGCTGCTTTTTCCCAGATAGTTTTTTTCTGTATTTCGGTCATTTATTACGCCATTTTCAACAAAAATAGACAAAAAACAGGCTTAAATACGCGTTCTTTTTCAAAAGAGTAGAAAATGATTCAAATTTGTTATTTTTGGAAGAATTATCGGGGAGGTTTCACAGAACGAAAAAATAATTTTTTGACATTATGAGAATCGCAAAACACTATAAAAAAGATATTTTTTGTTTGGAAGGCGACTGGCAAAAAGATCTAAGAGACAAATCCAGTATCAATGCAGCACTTGCTTTTTTACAACAAAATTTTGGCATCCGACATATCTACAAACAATGCGGCACGCGCGAAAATTTGGAGTATTATCTTTCGCTCTGGAAACAAAAAAAATACGCCGCCTATTCCATTTGTTATTTCGCTTTTCACGGCGAGCCGGAAAGCATTAAAGTAGGAAAAGAATTTGTAACCTTGGATGAGCTGGGAGACCTGATGGCAGACACTTGCAAGGATAAAATAATTCATTTTGGAAGTTGTAAAACGCTGGATACCGACCGTCGAAATATTGTTCGATTTTTAGAGCGTACTGGCGCTTTGTGCGTGTGTGGTTTTGAAACTGATATTGATTTTTTGGAGAGTTCGGTTTTTGATATGTTGTTGATTGAAATGTTTCAGAAATACAAAGATATTTCGAAAGTAGAACGCGATATTCGCTTTTACTACGGCGCATTGGTGCGAAAATTGAAATTCAATATTATTTATTTGTAAGTCTTTTTTATGTCAAGAAAAAAGTCGCTGAAAAAAAAAATTTCCGAGCCCGAAAAAATTAGCATTCACGAAATTGAACAAGCAGAAAGCCTGATTCCGCTGAAAAGTTTTAGGTCGAAAGCTATTTTTATTGCGCTCATCGGGTTTATTTTTTACGCCAATTCTTTGTGGAATCAATATGCGCTGGACGACGGAATTGTCATCACCAAAAACGATTACGTACAACAAGGTTTTAAAGGCATCGGAAAAATTTTAACGACGGATGCCTACGATAGTTTTTACCGTCAAATGAACGGAAAACAAGAACTTTCCGGCGGAAGATATCGCCCGCTTTCCGTCATTACATTTGCCATTGAACATCAATTTTTTGGCGAAAATGCCTTTGTCCGACATTTAATGAACGTGCTTTTTTACATTGCGTCTTGCGTTTTATTATTGTATTTTTTGCAAAAATATTTATTCGAAAACCTACGCTATTCCAGCGATTTAGCATTTCTCACCACATTAATTTTCACCATTCATCCCATCCATACCGAAGTGGTAGCGAACGTAAAAAGTTGTGATGAAATTTTATCTTTTTTATTCATCATCGCCACATTTATTTTTACGTTCCGACATCAAGAAACTCGTTCAGGAAAAGATTTATTTAAAGCACTTCTTTGTTTTTTCCTCGCCTTATTATCCAAGGAATATGCGGTTTTGATGATTATATTAATTCCGCTCGCGTTTTACCTCACGCGGAAAAAAAATTTTTCAGAGAGCCTTTTTTCAGTGCTTCCATTTTTGCTGATTTTAACTGTTTATTTGTTCATTCGGTTCAGCGTTATTGGTGGGTTTCATCACGTAGAAAGTACGGAGGTTCTTAACAATCCTTATTTGTACGCAACGCCTTCTCAAAAATACGCGACCGAAATTTTTGTATTGCTGAAATACCTGAAATTACTGATATTTCCATGGAATTTATCCGCCGATTATTCTTACAACGAAATTCCGTATAAAGATTTTAGCGACATTTTTGTCTGGATTTCTTTGCTCGTTTATGCAGGAATTATCTACGCAGGAATTGTTCTTTTCAAACGCAAAAATGTGTTCGCTTTCGCGATTGCTTTTTACCTCGGCTTTTTAGCGATGATTTCCAATTTCGTGATGGACATTGGCGCTACGATGGGCGAACGTTTAGTCTATCTTTCATCACTCGGTTTCGCTATGGTAATAGCAGGGCTTCTGATTTTGGCGCTTCAAAAAATTAATTTTTCATTCGTTAAAAAACAATATTTATTGTATGGGTTTTTCACGATTGTATTGATTTTAGCGGGTTTTAAAACAATGGAACGCAATGCGATTTGGAAAAATGACATCACCCTTTTTACACACGATGTAAACATTGTCCCGAACAGCGCACTCGCTAACGGTAATGCTGGCGCACGTTACGTAGATCTTTCGGAGATGCCCGAAAATAAAGCAATCGAAAAAATATTGTTGCAAAAATCCATCGGCTACTTGGATAAATCATTGACCATTCATCCGCATTATGTAAACAGTTTATTGAATTTAGGGGTGGCGTATTACAAACTCGATCAGCCTGAAAAAGCGCTTGAATGCTGGAATGGAGCGAAAAAACTTTTTCCGAACAATCCCTATTTAAAACAATATTTTCCCTTGCTTGCACAATATTATTTGAACGAAGCTTTCCAAAGAGGGTCAGAAAAAAAATTTCAAGAGGCAATTGTGTTGATGCAAAAAGCGGCAACCATTACACCGGACGATCCGAAAATTTGGTACAATTTAGGGGGTGCTTATTTTACTATTAAAGATTATACAAATGCCCGCCAATGTTGGAATAAAACCTTGCAATTAAATCCAAATTACGAAGACGCCAAACATGGACTTGCCGCATTACAGAAACAATAAAATGACGTTGAAAAATTATTTTTTTGAACACCTTTTTTGATAGAATCAAACATCGTTACTCCTCGCTTTTTTGTATCATTGCGTATAAAACCTAACAAATGAAAACTTTTTTTGCCTCTTTACTCGGAACGCTTGTTGGCATTGTCGTTTCTTTTTTTGTACTTTTCTTTATTTTGATTGCCCTTTTTTCTGCCACTTTTACTGCACTTAAAATGGCGCAGGAAAAACCAAGTCCAATTGAAAAAAACTCTGTCTTATTGATAAAACTCGACAAACAAATTACGGAACGCACTCAAAAAAATATTTTTTATTCCTTCCATTTTAACGATGACCTTCCAATTGGCTTAAACGATATTTTAACGAATATAAAAGTCGCGAAAACCGACAGTTCCATCAAAGGTATATTGCTCGAAATTAATTTGCCAGCGATAGGTTCCGCGAGTATCGAAGAAATTAGAAATGCCTTGTTGGATTTTAAAACTTCCGGGAAATTTATTTTCAGTTACAACGACAACTATTCGCAGATGTCGTATTATTTATCCAGCGTTGCTGATAAACTTTTCCTGAATCCGCAAGGCTCCATTCAATTAAAAGGCTTGAGCGCACAAATTATGTTTTACAAAAATGCGCTTGATAAATTAGGTATCCAGATGCAAATTTTCAGACATGGAAGATTTAAAAGTGCTGTGGAACCGCTCGATTTAGACAAAATGAGCAACGACAATCGTCAGCAAACAAAAACGTATTTGAATTCGATTTGGTCTGTAATCGTTAACAGCATTGGCGTTTCTCGAAACATCACGCCGCAAAGTATTAATAACATTGCCGACAGTTTGTTGGCGCAATCTGCAGACGATGCGCTGAAATATAAATTGGTGGATCAATTGTGTTACAAAGACGAAGCCTTGGCGCTGTTAAAAAAACAAATTGGCATTTCTAAAGATGACGATATTTCATTCGTTAAACTGAACGATTATACGCAAGCCGCAAGAGCAAAAAAGCTGCTTCAGAAAAATAATTTTTCGGATGGCAAAATCGCTATTGTGTATGCCGTTGGCGAAATACAAAGTGGAACCGGCGACGATCAAACCATTGGCGCTTCTACTTTGGTAAATGCTCTTCGCACAGCGGATGAAGACGAAAACGTGAAAGCAATTGTGTTGCGCGTCAACTCGCCGGGCGGCAGTGCGCAAGCATCTGACATTATTTGGCACGAGATAATGAAAATCAAAAAAGACAAACCCGTTATTGTTTCGATGGGTGATGTAGCGGCTTCCGGAGGTTATTATATTTCTTGCGCTGCCGATACTATTTTTGCAGAACCCACTACTATTAGCGGTTCTATTGGTGTTTTTGGGATGATTCCGAATGTGCAAAAACTGATGAACGATAAACTCGGGATTACCGTTGATACGGTGAATACCAACAAACATTCCGACATCGGAAGTATTTATCGCCCAATGACATCCATCGAAGCTGCCAGCGTTCAACGCGGCGTGGAAAATGTGTACGCTACTTTTTTACAACGCGTAAGTGATGGGCGACACGTTACTGTGGCGCAAGTAGACAGCATCGGGCAAGGACGGGTTTGGAGCGGAATTGATGCTCAGAAAAAGGGCTTAGTAGATTTGCTGGGAAATTTGGACGACGCGATTGCAATGGCGGCTAAATGCGCGAAAATTAAAAACTACGGTTTAGTGGTCTATCCAAAACAAGAAGATGCTTGGAAAACCTTGTTTAGCAAATACGGCAATTCTGTGAAAATAGATATTTTGCAAAGCGAATTGGGTGAACAATATTCTATTTACAATCATCTGAAAACAATGATTCATACCGGCGGCATACAAGCCGAAATGCCGTATCAGATAACTATTTATTAATACGTCTTTCTTCGTTCGGAAAATTATTTTTTTGAATGTGATTTTACAGAGAAGATAAATTCTGTATCAGTTATTTAATAACTTCCAAAAAGCCTTTCTTTAGAGTTCCGTCAGGCAAAGTTAATAGGTAATAATAAGTGC
>JBDTAC010000057.1 GCA_039924845.1 Bacteroidia bacterium | reverse complement strand
GAGGGTGTAAAATAAAGTGTGTCAATTAAATTAAAAGATTTAAATTGACCAATATGAAAGCAGAAAAATTCGATTTTGAAGCCTTTAAAAAAGAGGCGCTTCGTAAACTTCGGAATAAAGAACCAGGAGTAACGGCAGAAAATTTATTTAAGCCATTATTTAAAAAATTTATTGAAGAAGCTCTTGAAGCTGAGATTGACGAGCATTTGGAAGAAGGAGGACGAGAGCAAGGTAATCGTAAAAATGGTAAAAGTACCAAAACAGTTAAAAGTACAAATGGCTCTTTTGAACTATCGACTCCACGAGATCGTTCTGGTACATTTGAACCAAAACTTGTTGGCAAACGCCAAACATTAATTAGCGAAGAAATAGAA
The DNA here is from genome assembly GCA_039924845.1 of Bacteroidia bacterium. NCBI lineage: Bacteria > Pseudomonadati > Bacteroidota > Bacteroidia > Bacteroidia bacterium. The sequence goes on along the minus strand of JBDTAC010000057.1, from coordinate 42,935 downwards.
GATAAAGTTTTACGACTTTATAGTAAAGGATTAAGTGTTCGGGATATTACAGAACATATCGAAGAAATGTATGGCTTTACATTATCAGCTACAACGATGAGTAATATTACAGACCGTGTAATACCATTGATACAAGAGTGGCAACAGAGAGCTTTAGAAAACACTTATTGTATCGTATGGTTTGATGCTATGTTTTATAAAGTAAGAGAAGAAGGAAGGGTTATTACAAAAGCGTTATATAATATCATTGGAGTAAACACCAGTGGAGTAAAAGAGTTGTTAGGTATTTATATGGCAGATAGTGAAGGCTCAAAGTTTTGGATGCAAGTGATGGAAGATTTAAAACGAAGAGGATTAAAAGATATACTAATTGCATGTATTGATAATCTAAAGGGCTTTGCAGATGCCATAGAGTTAGTGTTTCCTCAAACACAAGTTCAATGTTGCATAGTTCATCAAATAAGAAATTCGTTGAAATATCTTTCTTATAAAGACAGCAGAGCTTTTATGGCGGATTTAAAAACTGTTTATCAAGCCTCGACTTTAGAAATTGCAGAAAAAAACCTTGATGCTATAGAAGAAAAATGGAACAAAAAATATTCAGTAGCTATCCAAAGTTGGCGTAATAACTGGCATCGGCTATCCACCTATTTTGATTATCCAGATGCTATCAGAAAAATGATGTATACTACAAATATTATTGAAGCTTTTCATCGGCAAGTAAGAAAAGTAACTAAAACTAAAGGAGCATTTACATCCGATATAGCATTGCTTAAACTTGTTTACTTAGCAACAACACGAATTGTAGAAAAATGGTCTAAAGGAATTATTGGTTGGCCAATCATAGCATCGCAACTACATATTATTTTTCAAGAAAGATTTATTTGCCAATCAACTCATCTATCACGATAATATGGACGCGTTTTCTTTGGCATATTTCTCTGAAATAAATAATAAAAAAAACGTTACCTTTACAGCAACGCTCTTTATTCTATTATTTCATCGATTGGCTATATCCCTAGTAGGTTGCTCGCCAGCAGAGCCATGTTATGTTTCTAACCAATCATCAAATATAAAAAAACAATCTGACACACTTTGTTTTACATTCCCCTATTTTGTTCCTTTTCACTTTTAATGCTGTTTTAATGCTTTTGACATCCATATTAAATTTGGCTGATAAAATTTTATTTCTAATTTTGCAGCCTCTTTTCAAAAAAAGATTGTCCGATGGTGTAACTGGCAACACATTTGATTTTGATTCAAAAGAGTCCAGGTTCGAGCCCTGGTCGGACAACTTCAACAAAAATCCTTGTAAATAAATTATTTACAAGGATTTTTTTATTGAAAAAATGTTTCCGAAAAAAAGGTGTTTGAAAAATTAATTTTTTGAAAGCATATTTTACGCATCCAAAAACGTCTTCGAAAAAATAATTTTCCAATTCTGCTTTTCTCCTTTTCTTTCTTTTGTCTTGAAACAAAGGAAAGAAATAAAGAAAAATTCAAGGCTTTGATTTCTTATTTCATTTTAGCTTCCTGAAAGATATTTGAAAAATTAATTTTCATAATCTAATTTGGTTGAAGCGGAAGCATCGTCACTATTAATTCTTAAAATATCATCTTCGGAACTTCCGCTGAAAATTAAACCAAACATCATAATTATGTTAGTGCCTATAATTACCCAAGACAAAATGGCTTTATTAAATGGGATTATTCCATAATGATCAATAATTTGTTGAAATAAAAGTATGGTAACTAAACCTCTGGGAGCAATCAACATTTGAGGAAAAATGGTACTTTTTATAAATACTTTTAAATTTAGTGCTCTCGCAAGATAAATTACCACCATTACCAATATCGAGATAATAATTATTTTTTGGTTTAGCAATCCTTCTAAATTCATTGTCAATCCAAAAACTACGAAAAAGAAAGTTCTAATTAAAAAGGAAGTTTCGTTGGTAATCATCACAAATTCGTTTCTTATTTCTGTTACCTTTTCGTGATTAATTATTTTTTTCAGAAAACCTTTAAAAAACGCATGTGTATTGTTTAGTATTAATCCGAAAATTAAAATAATCAGTAAAGCGGAGTAGTGGAAATATTCTCCGATGGAAAGCAGAAGAGCCAAAATGGCAAGGAACAAAAAGAATTTTACGGAGGTTTTAATTTTATGAAAAACAAATACTAATAAATAACTGAGTAGTATCGAAACAGTAATAGAAATAAAAATATTCCATGATATTGCTTGAACATACGTTTGACCCGCATTTGGTTCTTTAATCCAGAAAGAAAAAAGCATAATACCAAAAATATCAGACAGAGTTGCTTCCAAAACCATGAATTCCTTTTTTGCAGGAATTAATGTATGAACACTCGGAATAACAATTGCGCTGCTTACCACAGAAAGCGGAATGGCATATAAAAAGGAGTTGATCAAATTTACGGGTTGAGAATAATAAATAATGCAAGCAATTAACGAGTTGGTTATTGCCAAAATAAGCACGGAAGTAGCAAATGCAGCCAAAATGGTGCGTATTTTATTTCGGTGGATTTTAATGTCTAAAGCTCCTTCTAAAACAAGCATCATTAAACCAATAATGCCTAATAAACTGAGGATTGTACTTGAGTCGGGTACGGTAATTCCGAAGTATTTTAAACCAAATTGTAAGGCGATTCCGGTACCAATTAAAAACAGTACAGATGGAATTTTAGTGGATTTAGAAATTTGCGTAAAAAGGTAAGAAAATACAATCAACAAGCTTGATAATATAATTATTACATAAGGATCTTTCATAGAATGCTTTTATTTAAAAAATACAATATGCTATTTTACTTTATTGAAATAAAAATGAAAGATAGAGTTATTCCGCATCAAAAAGGGTCTTCCAAAAAATAATTTTTCAATTCTGCTTTTCTCTTTTTCTTTCTTTCAAGTCAAAAGAACGTAAGAAAATAACCTAAATAATCAATTCATCATAAGACACGTTTACCTAAACCATAGGCACGTTTAGCTCATCGTATGACACGTTCACCTGAACCATAGGCACGTTTAGTTTTTTGGTGTTGTAAGCACAGCTTACAAGAAACTCGGACACTAAGCCCTGCCACACAAGTATCGCGACAGCTTAGTGCCTATGAGGATATTCATTATTTTATTTTTTTATAAACCAAAGGTGCGATTTTTTATGCGCTCGAAAAAATAATTTTTCAAACGTGTTTTTCACTCAGAATAATAAATTCTGAATTTTGCATTCTCAATTCTTAATTGGAGATTAACCTTTTAGTGCTTCTGCTCCGCCAACAATTTCGAGGATTTCGTTGGTAATGGCAGCCTGACGAGCTTTGTTATAACTCAATTTGAGGTTACGCAAAATATCTTTTGCATTGTCGGTTGCCTTGTGCATCGCCGTCATACGCGCTCCGTGTTCCGAAGCATGTGAATCTAAAATGGCTTTGTAAAATTGAGTTTTTAATGAGCGCGGAATTAAATCTTTCACAATAAATTCTTTATCCGGTTCAAAAATATAATCAATGGTATGTCCTTTTTTTCCGCCCGAAGTATGTGCCACAGTGGGAATTACTGGCAAGAATTGTTCGGTAACGGTTTGTTGCACAGCCGCATTTTTAAACTGATTGTAAATCACTTCTACCTTGTCAAATTCGGAAGATAGAAAAGCATTCATCACACTTTCCGCAATTGGCGCGATGTGATCAAAACTTACGTGATCAAAAATAGCAGCAATTTCTTTCGCCAATCCTCCATCGAAAATAGGAATGTCTGTTTTTTTGAAGAAGTCATTCGCTTTTTTCCCAACACACAATACACTTACCTTTTGATTTTTATATTCGTTGTTCGCCAAACGTTGTGCTCTCTTGTTAACGTTAGTATTAAAGGCTCCGCACAATCCGCGATTGGATGTAACAACGATTAAAAGTACTTTTTTTACGTCTCTTTTTTTAGAAAAAGAACTATCAGAACTTCCTAAACTGGAACTTAAATTTTCTAAAATTTCGCGTAATTTATCTGCATACGGACGCATTTGCACAATGGCATCTTGTGCTCTTCTCAACTTAGCGGCAGACACCATTTTCATGGCGCTGGTAATTTGCTGCGTAGATGAAACCGAGGTTATCCGGTTACGTACTTCTTTTAAATTTGCCATCTCTATATTTAATTAAGAATGCAGAGTTAAGAATTCAGAATTCAAAAAGGCTGCTTTAAATTTTTTTTGCTACTATTAATAATTGCCACTAAAAGACTTATAATTTCGTTTAATTCTATTTTTAATTTACTGTCTATTTTAAAAATCTTTTTTTCAATTAACTCCAACCAATATTGTGTTTCGTCCGCCTCTTTTAATGCAATACCCAATTTATTTATAAAATCCGCCTTACTTACGGCTCGTTGAGATTCTCTTACATTAGCTCCAATTGATGTTCCGCTTCTTGCAACTTGTTTCGCAAGTACATACTGTTTTTGTTCCATTAATCTCGAATTTAAGTCTAAAATGTTTCCAGCAAATTCAAATGTTTTATCTACAATTGGATTGCTCGTTTTAGTCATTTTACCTAAATTCTGAATACTGCATTCTTAATTCTTAATTTATTTTTTATATTTCGCTGTTAAATCTTTCGCAACTGATTCAAGCGTTTTTGTTACTTCGTCTGTTAATTTTCCAGCTTTTAAATCGTTCAATACATTTTTGTGTTTTACTTCCAAGAAATTCACAAACTCTGCTTCAAATTCGCGCACTTTATTTACAGGCACATCTCTCAATAAACCTTTTGTTCCGCAAAATAAAATCGCTACTTGTTTTTCTACCGTTACCGGAGAAAATTGTCCTTGTTTAAGGATTTCCACGTTTCTCGATCCTTTGTCCAATACCGATTTTGTAGCGGCATCTAAATCAGAACCGAATTTAGCAAACGCTTCCAATTCGCGGTATTGCGCTTGATCTAATTTTAATGTTCCCGCAATTTTTTTCATGGATTTAATTTGTGCATTTCCTCCTACGCGAGATACGGAAATACCCACGTTAATAGCAGGGCGCACACCAGAGTTGAATAAATTCGATTCCAAAAATATTTGTCCGTCAGTAATAGAAATTACGTTAGTCGGAATGTATGCAGAAACGTCTCCAGCTTGTGTTTCGATGATTGGCAATGCTGTTAATGAACCGCCACCTTTTACAATTCCTTTCAAAGAATCTGGTAAATCGTTCATGTTTTTAGCGATTTCGTCAGAGGCATTTATTTTTGCCGCTCTTTCTAACAATCTGCTGTGCAAATAAAATACATCTCCAGGATATGCTTCGCGTCCCGGCGGTCTTCTCAATAATAAAGAAACTTCGCGATACGCAACAGCTTGTTTCGATAAATCATCGTACACAATTAATGCTGGGCGACCAGAATCTCTAAAAAATTCTCCGATAGATGCACCTGCGAAAGGAGCATAAAACTGCATTGCAGCAGGATCAGAAGCCGTTGCAGAAACAATTACGGTATAAGGCATTGCTCCGTTTTCTTCTAATGTTCTTAAAATATTTGCAACTGTCGAACCTTTTTGTCCGATGGCTACATAAATACAATAAACAGGATTTCCTGCTTCGTAAAATTCTTTTTGGTTGATGATGGTATCAATCGCAACGGCTGTTTTTCCTGTTTGACGATCACCAATAATCAATTCGCGTTGTCCTCTTCCAATCGGAATCATTGCGTCAATCGCTTTGATACCAGTTTGAAGTGGCTCATTTACTGGCTGACGATAAATTACTCCGGGAGCTTTTCTTTCGAGCGGCATTTCGTATAAAGTTCCGCCAATAGCGCCTTTTCCGTCAATTGCGTTTCCGAGTGTATCTACAACGCGGCCCAACATTCCTTCGCCTACGCGGATAGAAGCAATTTTTCCAGTACGTTTTGCAACATCTCCTTCTTTCAACTCGTTGGTAGATCCCAATAAAACCACACCTACGTTGTCTTCTTCCAAGTTGAGAACGATGCCTTTTAAGCCGTTTTCAAATTCCACCAACTCTCCAGATTCTACTTTTGAAAGTCCGTAAATACGAGCAATTCCATCACCCACTTGTAAAATCGTTCCCACTTCTTCCAATTCCGCTTCGGATTTGAAACCGGCTAATTGTTGTCTTAATATTGCAGATACTTCTGCTGGTTTAACTTCTGCCATTGTGCTATTTATTAAAAATTACAAATCGTTTTTATGCGTTCGAAAAATTATTTTTTTACTGCAATGAATTTTCTTTAAATGTTCTGTTCAATTTTTTTAATTGACGTAGAATGCTTGTGTCTACTTGCTTATCGCCGATGCGTAAAATAAACCCGCCAATTAAATCTGGATTTACTTTTTCAATTAATTCTACTTCGGAAGCACTTCCTTTTTTCACTATTTCAATCACTTCTTTCCTCAAATTGGCATCTAATCCTACGGAAGAAGTAACTACCGCTGTAATTATTTTTTTGTATTTTTTATATTGATTGATGAATTCTTCCGCAATATTTTCCATCGCGTTTTCTCTTTTTTTAGTTACGATGAGTAGTAAAAAATCGAGAGAAAGCGCATTTATTTTAGAAGAAAAAATTTCTTTCAACACACTTACTTTTTTCTCGGTTTTAATAATCGGACTTTGCAGAAAAAGCGAAAAATCTTTGTTGCTGTGGCATATACTAAGCAGGGAAGTCATATCGGCAAACACAACTTCTATCAAGCTTTTTTCAAGTGCTTGATCCAACAATGCTTTGGCGTAACGTACAGCGACTCTGGTTTGATTCATATTAATTCAAATTAACATCTTGAAGCATATTTTTTATCAATGCTTTTTGTTTTTCGTCGGATGACAATTCGGTTTTGATAATTTTCTCGGCAATTTCCATCGATAACATCGCTACTTGATTTTTCAACTCAGCAATGGCAGCCATTTTTTCGTTGTTGATATTTTCGCGCGCAGAAGCAATCATTTTATCTCCTTCTTTTACGGCTTTCATTTTTGCTTCAGCAATAATGGATTCTTTTACTTCGCGCGCTTCTTTTAATAATTGATCGCGTTCCAAACGTGCTTGTTGTAGTATTTTTTCGTTACTCGCTTGCAAAGAAGCCATTTCTTGTTTGGCTTTTTCGGCAGAACTTAACGCGTTTTCAATAAACGTTTCGCGTTCTTTAATCATGGTCAAAATTGGTTTCCACGCGAATTTTTTCAATAAAAAAACTACGATTAGAAACGAAAGTAACATCCAAAAGATGAGACCGAATGCGGGTTGTACTAATTCCATTTGTTTTGTTTTTTGGTTCCTAAAAAATTTTAATTAAAACCTGCTTTCAACCAACCGTTGAAAGCAGGTTTTTTCGATCGCTTGTTATTTTAAAATAACGAGCAAACTCATTACAATCGCGAAGAAAGCAACACCTTCAACAAGTGCTGCCGTCAAAATCATATTGGTACGAATGTCGTTGATAGCTTCCGGCTGACGGGCAATTGCCTGAACAGCGTCTCCACCGATACGACCGATACCAACACCTGCTCCAAGTGCAGCAAATCCTGCTCCAAGTGCAGCGATACCGTAACCAATTCCGATTCCCGGGATTGCGTCTAATAAAATTGATGACATCATAAAATTTAATTATTAAGGGTTAAACAAAAATTCTTTTTTAGGCAATTACTTTTTCCATTTCGTAAAATTCTTCTTCGTGGTGATGATCTTCTTGCAATGCCATTCCGATATACATCGCAGTAAGCAAGGCGAACACGTAGGCTTGAATAAAGCCTTCCAATAAATCTAAAAACGACATGAAAACGGTAAATAAAATAGAAACAACCGAAACGCCATAACCAGCACCCGTACTGTGATACAGATTTGCGAAAATAAATATCAAACAGAAAAACGACATCGCCACAATGTGTCCCGCTAAAATATTTGCGAAAAGTCGAATCATCAATACAAAAGGTTTTAGGAAAATACCAACGATTTCAATTGGCGTTAAAATAATTAATACCCAAACCGGAACACCCGGCATCGCAAAAATATGATGCCAATAATGTTTTTTACTGCTGGCAAGTGTGATAATAAGCGTTAAAATTGCCAAGGTAAAAGTAATGGCAATGTTTCCGGTAAGGTTGGCTCCGCCCGGAAAAACAGGAATCATTCCGATCAAATTATTTATCCAGATGAAAAAGAAAACGGTTAAGATGTAAGGTAAATATTTTTCGTGTTTTTTTTCTCCGATCGCTGTTTTAGCAATATCGTCACGCACAAAAATAACCAATGGCTCGATGAAGGATTGTAAGCCTTTCGGCGCTTTCCCTTTATTTCTGACATACGAGTTGGCGACTGAAATAAACACCCACAAAATTAAAAAGAGACTGATAAAAAGTGCCACTACATTTTTGGTAACCGAAATATCGAAAAGTTTATTTGTAGCAGCAGCATCAAAGGTTCCTGCATCATTTATAACTACAATTTTAGAACCTTCTAGTTTGTAATTTTGTTTGCCTTTGTAAATTTTGCCTTCGCCCAATTTGCTCGATAGAAAAATATCCAAACCTGCAGGACTGTACAAAATTACAGGAAGCGGAATCGCGATGTCACCAGCAATGTGCCATTCGTGATTGTCTTTTACGTGTCCCATAATAAATTCGGACGCGTTAAATGCGGGCTTTTCAGGACTTGCTTTTGCGATAGAATCCTTTGCTGAAACAGCAGCGAAAGATGTATTTGCGTTCGCAAATACAAGCGTTACCGCGATAATCGCAATACATAAATGCTTAAAAGAGTTGATTTTAGATGCCATTAACGTGTTTTTTTTTCGTATCGTTTTTAAAATCGGCTGCGAAGTTAAGTATTTCGATGAAAATACGAAATTTTTGACGTTCTTTTTTTCATCTTTCGATGAATAAAGAAAATTGCCGCTCAAAAATTATTTTTTTGAAGCTGTTAATTTACTTTCCTTTTTTTGTCTTGAAAAAAGAAAGGAAATTCTTTTTAAAAAATGGATTAATTGCGCCTCTTGATATTTGTTTAAGCCACTTCTCTGGGATTTGTAAATAAAATAAATCCGAATAAAACAGCAAAAGTGGAATAAGCAACAGTTGCGATTAAAATATATTTTGAAGTGGGATTATCCATTGTTGCTTTTACGAGCGCAAGTGCTGCCACCATAAAATGTAAAAAATTTCCCATACAAAGTGGTTTGGAATAAATACCTCCGATTAATATTTTTTTTGCCATCCAATTTATTAAAGCAAAACCGAGATACAAGGCACCTGTAATTTGTAATAATAGAGTCAGTAATTCGGTTGGAGTTTGTCCCGCCGATTCTAAAATTTCTTTTGGAAAAAACGAAGCTGCAAGTCCAAGGAGCCCCATAAAACACACACTCGAAATCATTACATATTTTGTGTTCATTTTAATTATTTTTAATTTTCGCGAAAGCACGATTTTAATTATTGGGGCGCAAAATTAAAAGAATAGTTGAGCTCTTTTTAAATCAAAAACACGAAAGGAAAGAAATGCGCAAAAAATGCACTCGAAAAATTATTTTTTCGAGTGCATTTTTTGATCCCTAAAAAAACTTATCAAAAAAATAATTTTTTGAATTAAAATTATTTTACTACGTTTGAAGCCCTGTTTGAAAAATTTCTTTTCGACAGGAAACAATAAAATGAGTAAATAGTAGTTATCAACCGTAAAACACAATTAAAAAATTAACTTTAAACATTAAAAGAATATGAGTAACGACAATTCATCAGCCAGAAACAGAAGCGCCCTTTTTGTAACCATTGTTATTCCAATAACGTTTGTGGTTGCTCTTTTAATTTACAATTTTGTGTTGGGAAGTGGTTCCAACTTTCAAGGAGGAGATCATAACAATGCTCCCTTGCCCGGTAATTATTTGGCAATTATTTACTCCGGAGGTCCTATCGTTCCTGTTTTGATGACGATTGACTTATTAGTTATCATTTTCTCGATTGAGCGTTACATTACCATTGGCAAATCAAAAGGAAATAACCGTTTGGAGCCATTTGTAAGAAAAGTAAAAGAATTGCTTTCTGCTGGCGACATTGATGCTGCTATTGCAGAATGTGATGTACAACAAGGTTCTGTAGCAAACATTATCCGTTCCGGTTTACATAAATACAAACAAGTTGAACACGAACACGGCATGGAAAAAGAAGGTAAATTAGCAGCTATCCAAAAAGAATTGGAAGAAGCTACTTCTTTAGAATTACCTATGCTTTCTAAAAATTTAGTAATTATTTCTACGTGTGCTTCCATCGCTACACTTGTTGGTTTGATTGGTACAGTAATTGGGATGATTAAAGCGTTTGCGGCACTTGCACAAGCAGGCGCTCCTGATGCAGTTGCATTGGCAAGCGGTATTTCTGAGGCGCTTATCAATACAGCTTTAGGTATTACAGGTTCGGCAATTGCGATTGTGATGTACAATTACTTCACCACTAAAATTGATGCACTTACTTATGGTATTGACGAAGCTGGATTTAGCATTGTGCAAACATTTTCAGCGATGCACAAACAAAGTTCAAAATAAAAATTTCGGTACGCATAAATTCATAAATAAATTATTCGGATATGCCTAAAATAAAAGTACCGAGGTCAAGCCCTTCGCTAGATATGACTCCTATGGTGGATTTGGCGTTCTTGCTGGTAACTTTCTTCATGCTTACTACTAAATTTCGTCCGGACGAGCCGGTGGTAGTAGATATGCCTTCTTCCGTTTCAGAAACTAAACTTCCTACTAATATTATGACTGTTACAGTAGACAGTGCAGGAAGAGTTTTTTATGATATCGACGGACAAGATGTGCGTAAAAACTTATTGCAGAAAATGGGTGATAAATATAAAGTTTCATTTACACCCACAGAAATTGAACGGTTTGCCGTTATGACCACTTTTGGAATGCCCATTGCTCAGTTGAAAGGTTATATTGATGAATCGGAAGATAAACGCAAAACATTTAACAGTCAAACCAAAGGAATTCCAACCGACTCGTTGAAAAACGAATTAGCCGATTGGATTAATTTTGGTCGTTATGCCGCCGCAGATGATTATCAAGCGAAAAAACAAGCAGGAAAACCTGTAAAAGACTTACGGTTCGCTATTAAAGGCGACGGGCAAGCCAATTACAAAATTGTGAAAAAAGTAATCGATATTTTTCAAGATGAGAAAGTAAACCGATTTAATTTGGTTACCAATCTTAAAAAGCAATAAATTAATTAATACAACGTTATTATACATAAATGGCTGAAGTAAACACAGGCGATTCCGGTGGCGGTAAAAAAGGGAAACACGAAAAAAAACGCGCCAAAAAATCTTCCACGAAGATTGACATGACACCTATGGTGGATTTGGCGTTTTTACTTTTAACCTTTTTTATGCTTACTACCACGTTCAGTAAACCACAAACGATGGAGCTGACGATGCCTATAAAAGATAAAAATGTCGATTCTACGAAAATCAAGAATTCCTTGGCATTGACAGTAATATTAAGTGATCACAACAAAATTTATTATTACGGAGGAGAATTTAAAGACACTACTAAACTACAATTAACCGATTATTCAAAAGATGGCATCCGTAAAATTTTGTTAGCGAAAAATAAATTTGTGTTAGACAGTATTTCCATTATCACTAAAGAACACGATAATAAGACAATCAGCGATGCTCAATTCGAAAAATACAAAGCAAAAGCTCAAGGTTCGAGAGATGCATTGTTTGTGTTGGTAAAACCGGATTCGCTTGCTAAATACGGAAATGTGGTAGATATGTTGGATGAATTGAGTATTTGCAATGTTGGTAAATATGCTTTAGTGAGTCTCTTTCCACAAGAAAAAGATAAAGTAAAAATTTTTAAAAAGAACTAATCATGGAGGAAAAAAACGGCTTGTTTATTTCCGATTGGAACAACGTACTTTCTGATGGCAGAAACGAAATTGTTTTTGAGAAGAGAAACAAAGAATACGGAGCGTATGTGATTAGACGCGAATACAGTCGCACGGTAGTGATGGCTTTATTGATTGCAATTGCCGCAATCGTTTTATTGGTAGGCATTCCTATGATTGTTAGATTGATTGAAGGCGCGAATTTTAATACAAATGACAAACCAGTAACAGTAAGTGTAGTTTTACAAGCACCGCCACCAGTAGACCCTAACAAGCCAATTCCACCGCCACCACCACCGCCACCGCCGGTGATGAAAACGATACAATTTACGCCACCTGTTGTAAAGCCGGATGATAAGGTAATAGATCCTCCTCCTACGCAACAACAATTGCAGGTAACGCAAGCTGGTAATAAAACTCAAGATGGGAAAGACACTAATTTGCTTGCTCCGATAAATACTGGAGCTGGAGTGGCTCCTCCAACAGTGCAAAAACCGTTTATCATTGTGCAACAAATGCCCGTTTTCCCGGGTGGACAAGACAAACTTTTCCAATATTTGCAAAATAATACCAATTATCCGCAAATGGAAAAGGAGGCAGGAGTGCAAGGAACTGTTTATGTTTCGTTTGTGATTGGTGCTGATGGAAGAGTGCAAGATGTAAAAGTGCTCAGAGGAATTCCTAACGGACCTGGTTGTAACAAAGAAGCATTGCGTGTAGTACAAGCAATGCCCGCTTGGACACCAGGAAAACAAGATGGAAGAACAGTTCCAGTTCAATACAGTTTACCAATTAAGTTTATTTTAAGATAAACGTGTTCGGACAGAAATTGCTGGATAAAACGCCATTCATTTTTGGCATTTTCATGATAGCATTTTACTTTGCTTTTGCTTCACTATTGATTTTCGACAGCAATTTGTTTTATTGGGTTTCGAGAGCCAACCTTCACTTGCTCTCGATAATTGTTGTTGCCTACGCCATTTTTAAAGCATACCGACTTTACAGAAAATTTTACGATAACCGCAATTACGGAAACGAAGAGTAAAACTTATTTTTTTACATTTGCAAAATGCCCCTTCGAAAAATTATTTTTTTGAATTGTTTTTTCCTCTTCCTCCTTTTTTTATGGGGATGTAATGAAAAGAATAGTCCCACGGATACACTAACTTCGGGACACATTACAATTAGTGTGGACGATTCCTATTCAAATATTATGGATGGAGAAATTCAGGTTTTTCAATCCTTGTATCCATACGCAAAAATAAAAGCAAATTATGAATCGGAAGGCAATGTGGTGAAAGATTTGATAAATGATTCCGCTCGTTTAGTAGTAATGAACAGAGAATTAGTGCCTGCCGAAAAAAAATATTTTGACGATTTGCATTTGTTCCCAAAAACAACTGAAATTGCAGAAGACGCTTTGGCAATTATCGTCAATAATGACAGTCCGGATACTTTGATGACTGTGAATGAATTGAAAAAAATATTTTCGGGAGCAGATAGTACCTGGCAACAATTAAATAAAAAATCTGACGGAAAAATAACCGTTGTGTTTGATCACGACAATTCTGGAAACGCACGTTATATCCACGAAAAAATTGCCAACAACAAAGCATTCCCAAAAAATTGTTTCGCGCTAAAATCGAATCCGGAAGTAATAGATTACGTAAAAAAAACATCTGGAGGCATTGGTATTATTGGCGTAAACTGGATTACTGGAAACGATAGTAATGCTATTAATTTTAGGAAAGATGTAAAAATAGTTGCCCTTTCTACTTTAGAAAATCCGCAACCAGACGATTACAAACAACCGTATCAAGCATATATCAAATTAGGAACTTATCCGTTGTGTCGTAAGGTCTATATTATAAGCAGAGAAGCCCGTTGGGGACTTGGCACAGGTTTTGCCTCATTTGTAGCCGGAGAAAAAGGGCAGCGCATCATTCTTAAATCTGGACTTGTGCCAGCCATTGCACCCACACGAATAGTTGAAATAAATACCAATTAATTTTATGAAAAGGACATCCCAAAAAATCACATTAACAGCAATTGTTGTACTTGCAACAACTTTATTTTCCTTCTCGCAAACGCTCAACGATGCGATACGTCTTACCGAAAATGAACAATTTAATAAAGCCACTGCTGCTTTCAGACAATTGTTGCAACAAAATCCAAAAAACGGAGATTTTTATTTTTACTTTGGAGAAAATTATTTTCAAAATAAAAATTTGGATTCTGCTCGAATCATGTACCAAAAAGGTGCGGATCTTGTACCGGAAAATCCTTTGAATTACGTGGGATTGGGAAAAATACAATGGTACGCCAACGATGCAAAAGATGCACAAGCCAACTTTTATAAAGCGCTTACTATTTGTAAATCAAAAAATGCAGTAGTGTTGATGAAAATCGCGGAAGCGTACACCAATGCTGACACTAAAGATTTGCCACAAGCGATGAAATTACTCACGCAAGCGCAAGCCCTTACTCCATATGATCCGAATGTTTATTTGCTTACAGGAGATGTTTATTTGGCGCAAGCAGATGGCAGTAACGCTGTTACAAATTATGAAAAAGCAACCAGTTTGGATAAAAAATCAGTACAAGGAATTTTACGTTTAGGGCAACTTTACGGACGTGCTCAAAATTATAATTTATCGTTTGATTATTTTAAACAAGCCAGTGCCATTGATTCTTCTTTTGCGCCTGCTTACCGCGAGAAAGCGGAACTTTTAGCACAATCCGGGCAGTTTGATAAAGCCTTGCAACAATATCAAAAATTCTTGGCCATCAACAATGATTTATCCGCCAGAGAGCGTTACGCATCGTTTCTTTTTCTCAGTAAAAAATATCCGGAAACTGTTTCTGAAATTAACGGAATTTTGCAAAAAGATACTTCCAATGTTTACATGTATCGCCTTATCGGATATTCGCAATACGAAACAAAGGATTACGCAAACGGTTTGAAAAACATGAATAAATTTTTCGCGAAAGCAAAAAATACAGACATCAAAATTATTTCTTCGGATTATGCCTACGAAGGAAAATTATTGTCGCAAACTGGTCAAGATTCATTGTCTGTATTACAGTTAAAACAAGCATTAAAGCTGGATTCCTCACAAGGTGATTTATACGGACAATTGGGTGAAATTTATTACCGTCAGAAAAAATATCCAGAATGTGAACAAGCTTATCAGAAAAAAATTTCCCTCGGACAAGCCAATGCAAACGATTACAATGCGCTCGGAATTGCTTGCTATCAAAACAAAGATTATGTAAAATGTGATTCTGCATTTGCCCAAATTACGCGTGTTATTCCAAATTGGCCACCCGCTTATATGTGGCGCGCACGCGCCAATGCGCAGTTAGATCCGGATTCGAAAGGTGGTCGTGCGAAACCATTTTACGAACAATATATTTTAAAAGCAGAACCAGATTCTTTGAAAAATAAAAACGGTTTGATTGAAGCTTACGGCTATTTAGGTTATTATTATGCGCTCGCAAAAGATTCGGAAAACGCTAAAGTATATTGGGGGAAAGTGCGTGATTTAGATCCAACTAATATTCAGCAAAAAGCTTTTTTCAAAAGTTTAGAGCGAAAAAAATAATTTTTTGATACTGATTTTAGGTCTTCGAAAAATTAATTTTTCGAAGACCTTTTTTTATACTTTTTTTGGATTGATTTTTAATCGCGCTACGTCAATTCGCGAATCGGTAACGGCAATTATTTTAAACGTAAATTCATTCGCCGTAATCTCATCGTTTATCCGCGGAATACTTTCATAATAGTGAATGATAAGTCCCGCAAGGGTTTCGTAATCTTCCGCAACAGGTAAATTCAATTTATATTTCTGATTGAGATAATCAATTTCATGCCGTCCGGAAAATAAATATTCATTCTCGGAAATTTTTTTTTCGACTTTATCTTCTTTGTCGTGCTCGTCTTCAATCTCTCCAAAAATTTCTTCCATCACATCTTCCATCGTAATAATTCCAGAAGTTCCGCCAAATTCATCCACAACCAAGGCAATACTTTTATGTTGCTGAATAAAAATAGTTAGTGCTTCGCTCGCCGATTTCGATTCAGGAAAAATAGGAACGGGCAATATAATGGAAGAAATTTTTTCTGGATTCCGGAAAAGCTCGAAGGAATGCACGTATCCGATGATATTGTCCACACTTCCTTCAAAAATTAATATTTTAGAAAGCCGCGTTTGCAGAAATTTTTCTTTGATTTTTTCGATGGATTCATTCACGCTAATCGCCACCATTTCGGTACGCGGCACCATACATTCGCGCACTTTTACTTCGGATAAATCAAGCACATTTTTCACGATTTGAAGTTCATTGTCCATCGGCGCTTTTCCATCATTACTTACCGTAATATCTTCCAAAAAATTATCTAAATCTACGCGTCCAAAAATTATTTTTTCAGACGAAGATTCTACTCGGAAAATATTTTTCAAAATACTTTCCGACAACTTGGTTATCAGGTAAACAAAGGGATACAAAGCAAAATAAACAATACCGACAGGAACTGCAAAAATTTTTATAATACGATTTGGATTGGCACGAAAAATATTTTTTGGAAGATATTCCGCAGCAATTAAAATCAACAACGTAGAAAAAATTATTTGCACCATAAAAACACCAATATTCGAATGGATGTATTGACGGATAATCGGCTCATTTGCTTTTTGCATAAAAAATGCAAAAATTACTAAGGACGCACTATTCCCAAATAACATCGTGGCAATATATTGCGATGGATGTTTATTAAAATACGAAAAAAAATTTGCGGAAAGGCTTCCACGCTTGCGATCCAACTCGATACGAAATTTATTGGAAGTGATAAATGCAATCTCCATTCCTGAGAAAAATGCAGATGCAATAAGAGCTCCAATGATAATTAGACTGTTCAAATTTTATTTTTCTTTCGGTTTATCGTGTTCAGAAATATGGCTTGCTAATTTTTTACGTTGCCATTTTTTCATGAAAAACATGCAGCAGGAAATCATGACAATCGCAAAAAGAAATTTTGCATCGCTCGTATCTTTTGTCCAAACAGCGTAAACAAAAAAGCCGAATGCCATGATGGCAACGCCCAGCCACATCGCTTGCATTAATCGAAATGCTCTATTCATTGTCGTTTAAATTGATGGTTCCTTTGATATTTTTTATTTTATACTGCGAGAAATTTTGGTTGGATTCGAGTCCGTCGCCAAAAATAACTTCGTTGGCAGTAGTAATTTTCACAAAATCATTTGTATAAATAAGTTGTTTTTGTTGATCCCAAATCAAATGTTCCGTATTTAATTTTTCTCCTTTTTGATTGATGAGAACGACATCGTTTTTCGCTTCCATTTTACCAAGATTTTCATAACGAATAGCGTAATTCGCGGTAAGCTGAGAAGCGACTTTTCCAGAGTCATTGTAAAACGTTACTTTCACACCTTTCGGGCATTCTGTATATGGATTTTTTCCTTGAAAACGATTCATTTCTGGACTTAATAATTTGACTTTTAATTTGGCAGAATCAGTATATAAAATTTCGATGTTTTTACCTGTTTGCAAAGGTAAATTTATTTGAGAGGTAATAATATTTACCGTAGCAATATTATTTTCGCAAGCAGAAAAAAGAAGGATTAAAATACAGAGCGCGAAAAAATATTTTTTGAAACCGATTTTATACATTTCACAGAAAACCATGAAGCGTAAAATTAATCAAATTTCGGCTTGATAAACCATTTGTCGTCAAAGGTAAATCCGAGGGTTAGTTTGTAATAATTTTCTTTTAATAAATTATTGTTTGTTGTCCCTAATTGTCCATATTCGAAACCAATATTCAGCATGGAAAAGGAATAATTTACGCGGTGTGGACCAATTGGGAAACCAAGCCCAAGGCTGAAAGAATAATCGTTAAGAGGAGTATTCCCAATATCTAAAAACGTTTTTGAATATCGAATGCCCGCTCGGTAATTAACATGTTGCCAAAAAGTATTCGGCAAATCGGTCATTGCATTCGGTACGTATTGTGCACCTAAGGAGGCGCGCATACTGTTTGTTAAAACGCCTGTTTCTCCGAGCGAATTAAATGCCGACCAATTTTGTACTGCGTAATCTGCGCCAACCAACCAACGCTCGCCTTTTTTAATTGTAATTCCATAACCTAAACTTAAAGGAATGGTAATGGGAGAGTTGGCATCATTGATGTATTTTGCGGTATCTATGGCGATTTTTGAACCATTGGAATTCACATAATCTCGTGCTAACAAAGTGTTTGTAGCACTTAGAGCGGTAGAAGGGCCAAAGGTAAATCCGAAAACAACTTTCACTCTTTCTTGTAATAACCTCTTGTGATAACGCTTCATTTCCGTGTGAAGTGTATCGGGTTTTAAAATTTTTGTGCGTTGTGGGACGGAGCGAATCACCCACTCGTATTGCATTCCAAAATCACAATAAATCGATCCAATTGTTGTTACGTTTAAAATATCTGTATTGAAATAATTGGATTGCGAAGGATCATTAAATTCCACGGTTCGCTCGTTGGTAATATTTCCAAACATATACGAAGCATTTAGTCCAACCGACAAATGCTTTATAGGCATAAATGAGCTTCCAATATAGAAACGATTGATACCTCCAGAACCATTGTATTGATAACTAACTGGTCCAATACTGTCAATCGTACTTTGATTGCCAGCATGATATCCTACACTGCTGTATGGAACTAATCCAAAACTGGCTCCCCACCATTTTGTTACAGGAAATGCGAAAGCGAGATAGGCAAGTGATGTGTAATTGTTTAGCTGACTTTGAGAACTTGTAGTAAAATTAACTGTATTACTTCTTAACCCAACTTCAAAAGTGGTCATTTTATTAGAAGTGTAAGAAGAAGGATTGGCAATGTTGATGAAAAAAGGATTTAAAGTATCGTTTCTCATACCTACAGTTAATCCGCCCATACCGGCACTTTGCACAAAGCCAGTGGATTGCAAATCACCTATTCCATAACGAGAATAAGGGGAACCTGTAGCTATTTGCGAAACAGCTATTTTTGCGAAACAGGTAAAAAAAACGAGGACTAAAAAAGAAATGTTGTTATAATAAAAGGAAATCTCCTTATTTTTTTTCAATGTTCTGCGTGTTAAAATTATGATTCAAAATAATGTTTAAGCCCTTTTGCACCAAAAAAGGGTCTGCAAAGATGCTGTTTTTTAATTGTTTCGCAAAAAAATCACCATCTCCGCCTGTTAATATTGTTTTTAAATTTGGATATTGCTCCTTATATTGATGAATAATGCCTTCTACTTCTGCCAATATCCCATTTTGAACACCCGATAAAATAGAAGATGTTGTATCTGTCCCCACTAATGGCGGAATATTTTTTTCAAAATCCTGCAACGGAAGTTTAGCCGTAAAATTGTGTAAAGCATTAAAACGCATTTGCAATCCGGGCGAAATACCTCCGCCAAGGAATTCGTTTTGGGCGTTCACAAAATTATATTTCAAACAAGTACCGGCATCAATCACCAACAAATTGGTATTCGGAAAAATAAAATTTCCTCCAACTGCTGCGGCTAAACGGTCGCTGCCAAGTGTATGAGCGGTTTTGTATTTATTTACGAGCGGAACAGGCGTTGTGGCAGAAAAAATAACGAGCGTTGTTTTTTGTTTTATTATTTCGATTAGATTCTCTGGATATTGTGCCACAGAAGAAATTAAGGCATATTCTATTTTTGTATCCGTAAACCAAGTAGCATTTATTAATTCGTCCACGGAAGTGACCAAAAAAAAATTTTTCACCTCGTTATTTTGGAAAAAAGCCACCTTAATCCGAGTGTTTCCGATGTCAATCACTAATTGCATGCTGCGAATGTACAAAATAAGAAAAAACGCTTCGCGGAAATATTTTTTTGTAAAAGAAAATATTAATTACATTTGCGCTCCATTTACGGAGGTGCCCTAGCTCAGTCGGTAGAGCAAAGGACTGAAAATCCTTGTGTCACTGGTTCGATTCCAGTGGGCACCACTTCGAGGGAAGAATGCTTTTTTAGCAATTCTTCCCTTTTTTGTTTCTTATTAGAATCAATGTTAAATGTATTATTAAGCGAACGAAATACTTTTCGTTTTAACTGTACAAAAAAGATTAAGAAATCTTTTTTACCTTTTCCAATCCATTCATATCAAGTATTTTTATTTCTCTTCCTTCTGTTTCTATAATTTTTTCACTTTTAAAATCAGATAAGGTACGGATTAATGATTCTGTAGAAGTACCAACCATATTTGCCAAATCCTCTCTCGAAACTAAAATATGTTTATTGTCCTCTATATGTTTTTTTTGTATTTGGATTAGTGCATTTGCAACACGGTTTCGAACAGAATTATAGGCTAATCCTAATAAGCGTTCTTCATTTTCAGCAATATTATTGGCAAGTATTTTAATAAACCTAGCTGCCACTTCTCGATTTGCATAAATAAGGGTCATAAAATCATCTTGCGGAATGAGTGCAATTTCTGAATTTTCAAGTGCAGTTGCGTAATCACCATATTCGACTCCTTCAAGCGTTGCAATATAGCCAAAGAAGTCTCCCTGCTCATAAATCCCGGTAATTAATTCTTTCCCATTTTGATTCATTTTACACGTTTTAATTTTACCCTTATTTACATAATAAACATTATTCGGAAGATCTCCTTCATGATAAATCATTTCTTTGTTTTTGTAGCTCCGCATTTTATAATCTGAAGTATTAATTTTAGGTAGAAAATTTTTTTTTGCTTCATCTACAAATTCTGAAAACCCAGTAAAATTAGAAGCATAGTTTTTCTTAAATAAATCACTTCGCTTCAAACGCACTTCAATTGTATCGAGTAATTCGGTTTTATCGAAAGGCTTGGTGAGGTAATCATCAGCACCTAAATTCATTCCTTTTCTGACTTCGCTTTTATCTGCTTTAGCGGTTAGAAAGACAAATGGAATACTACTCATTCTAATGTCTTTACTTAAAATATGAAGTACGCCATAGCCATCTAAATCAGGCATCATAATATCACATAAAATAAGATCGGGAATTTCCTCTTTTGCCATATCCACACCAATTTTTCCATTTTCCGCACTCAGTACCTTGTAGTTTGCTAACTCTAATATTTCTGCGATGTTTTCTCGCATCTCAACGTTGTCTTCGATAAGTAAAATTTTTTTCATAAAATGTTATTTTTTTATTTTTATAATTAGCTTGAATGTAGTTCCTTCTCCTTCTTTGCTTGAAAAAGAAATTTCGCCCTTCATTAAATCAACGTATCTTTTTACAATATTTAAACCCAAACCTGTTCCCTGAATATTCGTAACATTTTTGGCTCTAAAAAAACGTTCAAATATTTTTTCTTGTTCCACTTCAGGGATTCCAATGCCTTGATCTGTTATCATAATAATTAAATTATTTCTTTCAATATTACTTGTGAGTTTAATTGTTGATTCTTCAGGAGAATACTTACTAGCATTTGACAATAAATTTATAACAATGTTTCTCAACATTTGTCCGTCCAAAAAAACATCAACAACTTCAGATGTATGGCTATAATTTATTTTTTGTCCGCTTTTTAATGTCGTTTGAATTTCTTCTGTCAATTCAATTAAAAATTGCTTAATATTAAATTCAATTGATTGAGGCTGTATTTTACCTAATTCCAATTTATCTAATGAAAGAAAATCGTTAAGAATATTTGTCAAATTACCAACCGAAGATTTTATTCTTTTCAGATGTTTATCTGTCTTATTTTTTATGGTCTCGAAATTAAATTTTTCAGGCTCCAAATAGGCTTCGATAAGCGCAGTTGATGAAAGTATGGTACTCAAAGGAGTCCGAAATTCGTGCGAAGCCATCGAAACAAAACGTGATTTAAGTTGATTTAATTCTTGCTCCTTTATCAATGCGGTTTTAACATCTTCCTCGGCTGTTTTTTGAGCAGTAATATTTTGCTCGACTAATAAAATTTGCTCAATTTTTCCTTCCGAATTATTTAAAGCAACTGCATTCATAGAGTAAAAACGCCCTTTAAATTGAATCTCGAATGTAGCATTTTTGCCGGCAAATACTTCCAATAATTTAGTTTTTATTTCCTCTCGTATTTCTTCCGAAACTCGATCTAAATAACTTGTTCCAACTAATTTTTCACTAGTAACCCCGTATTTAAAAAGCTCCATTCCTTCCACAAAAACGTAATTTAATTTTCTGTCAAAAACATTAATCGTCCCTGCCGGAAAATTTCTTGCAATAACTTGATACAATTGCTGACTCTCTTTAAGTTCCTTCGTACGACTGTTTACTTTATTTTCAAGTTCTTCGTTTAATTTGCGAACAGATTCTTCTACTTTTCGCCTTTCAGAAATATCAGTTACTAAACTCATAATAAACATCTCTCCACCACTTTCGAAATAATTTAAACTTACTTCTATCGGCAATTGCTTTCCATCTTTGCGAATTCCTCTCAAATCCATTCCCATTCCCATCGAACGTCTTCTGGGAGCTTCGTTATAATCTTTCCTGTGTTTTACATGTGCTTTTCGATCACTTTCTGGAAGCAAAATTTCCAATGGCTGACCAACAAGTTCACTCTCTTCATAGCCAAACATTTCACAAGCTCGCACATTCATCAGTTGAATAATCCCTTTTGTATTGACCACAAACAAAGCTTCTCCTGCCGATTCAAATAATAATTTATATACTTGATCCAATTCTTTTCCGGAATTCTTCATAAAATATTCTTTTTGAATTTAGTACAAAAATAATTTTTTTGAGCAAATATTAAAGACGGATTATTAATATCGGCATTAGTGAAAATAATTTATCTATTTGATGTTGGCGAATAGCCTGATCAAGCACATCTCCTTGAGAAATAACAAAAATAATTTTTGTTATTTGGTGTAAATCTCGCATTTTTTTTAGAAGGTCTATCCAATAATTTTCAGTGTCTTCTTTATGAAAAATGAGTTGATTGATATTGTTTTTTGGAGTGCAAATTTTATGGAGACCTCTTTTTATTTCAAATCCTTTGATTTTTGTATCTGATGCAACAACAAATATTTCTTTCGGTTCACTAAAATGTGCATGATCCGGCACTAATAACAATGGTGACCAAGCTTGTTGCATCAACATAGAATAAATAGGACTAAGTGGTTTCTCATTACTTTTTATTCCGATAACCACGAGCAATATTTTCGCCTTTCTTAATAAATAAGCTAACGATTCTTCCGAACTAATTTCTTCTGAGCGTGGATGTATTTCGATAAATGGTTTTTCAAAAACAGCAGAAAGTTTTTTTTGCTCATCCTTTAATTTCTTTTCTGCCTCTTTAAATAAAATATCATGAACAGAAATCAATAAATCTTTTTGCGGGTGTGGTTTATCAAAAGCATTAATCAGTGTAAATTTATGCGAATCATTTTTAAATAAATTAAGTGCGTAAAATGCAGCGTTTGTTGCATTTTCAGAGAAGTCAGTTAGTACAAGAATATTTTTCATCTTCCTATTTTCATATCATATCTTTTATGACTTTTTGTCAAAAAGCAAAGTAAAAAATTTAACAAATTTCAATAGCTGATTTTGATCATATTAAAACATGATTTTAATCAGGCACGAAAAATACATTCGAAAATTTAGATATGATATAAATCATTTTATAACCTGAGAAGCGTCATAAGTGTTACAAATTAATGGAGATAGTTTTGTTACATAAATTTAAAGCAAATGATTATTTCAACAGAGTATAGTGAAATGTATGTCGCGTTCATAGCGAGAGTTTTTCTTGGCTTACTTTTCTTTTATCAAGGCTACGACAAAATATTTTGCATTAAAGTGAAAAATGTAGTAGAAACAATCCACCTCCCACTTGTTTCGAAAGGGGTTCCTAAATTTTTCAGCATCGTTGGAGCTTACTTTACTTCTTATGTAGAATTAATTTGCGGTGCGGCACTTATTTTAGGATTCGCAAAATATTATAGTCTTTATTTATTAGGTTTCGACATTCTTTTTGTTTCGATTGCATTTGGACTTGTAGAACCGATGTGGGATACCAAACATATATTCCCGCGCATTTTACTATTAATTTTCTTATTAATAATTCCTTCACAATGGGATTTATTTTCAATAGATACTCTTTTACGTTCATTCCATTTAAATTTCTTTTTAACCCTTTAATCTCAAAAAAAATGAAAGCTATTCTTGCACCAACAGACTTCTCGGTAATTTCTGAAAATGCAGTACTGTACGCAGCCGAACTTGCTAAAGCAACAGACTCTAAATTAATTATTTTTCATACTTACACCATTGCCATACCGGTTTATGACGTGCCTATCATTCCTGTTCCATACGAGGAAATTGAAAAAGATAAATGGGCGATGATGGATGATCTTGCTAAGAAGATTAAAATAAGTTGTGGCGAAATTAAAACCGAATTAATCGTACAACAAGGTTTCGTTGTAGATGAAATCATAAATATGTTAGAAACGAAGAAGGCAGATATGGTAGTAATGGGAATCGAAAAAGCTGAAAATTCAAGCTACATTCTTGGTAGTCATACTATAGATATCATGAAAAAGGCTGTACTCCCAGTATTATGCATTCCTGAAAATACAACTTTTAAAAAACCTAAGAACATTGCTCTTGCTTGTGATTATAAGGCAATCATACCCACCAGTGTTGTAACTAATTTTAAAAAAATCGTGCACTTATTCGAATCGCACGTACTCATTTTTGATGTTTTAAAAAAGACAGAAATTATATCGTACCAAAAAGCGGCTGCTGAAGTAAATTTAGAAGATGCATTGATGGATGTAAAACACTCTTTGTATTTCGCTTCAGGTGATAATTTGATAGAAGAAATAAATCAATTTGTGAAAAAAAACAAAGTGGATATTCTTACAATAATGCCTCATAATTATAATTTTATTGAAGGATTATTTCATCAAAGTATCTCTAAAAAAATTGCACTACACGCTGATGTTCCAATTTTAAGCATTCACGAATAATCTTTATTGAAAAAATAATTTTCGAACCATGTCTTTACTCTTTTGATTAAAGGAAAATAAAATTTTGAAAACCTGTGTTATATATAAGTTATCTTATTTAAGGTGTAATGTTTCTTATTCTGAGGAATGCCAGTTTTGTACTGTAATAATTTAATTACAATTCAAATTATAAAATCATGGAATCAAAACAGGAAAATAGCGTAATGACGTTTGTTATAAAGAAACGGATTCTTCCAATCAGTATAATGATTGCCCTTTTTAGTGCTTTTTTTATAAGCGCAACTCCTCCGCAACAAGCTGTAGGTTGGGTTGCACCTAAATTAGCCGATACTATTAAAAATCCTCTTAAAGGAAATGTTGCTTCAATTGCAGAAGGTAAAAAAATATACATACGTTATTGTGTTGTATGTCATGGTGCTGAAGGAAGGGGTAATGGAATTGCTTCAGCAGCACTGAATCCCAGACCTGTTGACCATACTTCTGAAACCTTTCAAAAGCAAACAGATGGAGCTATTTTTTGGGAAATTACAACTGGAAAATATGCGATGGCTTCTTACGCGAAAATCCTGACTAAGACGCAGCGTTGGCAAGTAATAAATTTCATAAGGACGTTAAAGAAAACAACTAAATAATACATCTACACATGAAAATAACCAAACTAACCGCTTTAATTTTTGCAATAATAATAGGCGCTTTAGTAAATTCAAGCTCTGCCCAAACAGATTCAACATCCCAAACAGATGTCGTAAATTCACCTCAAGGAGGAGGTGAAAAGTTTTTACTTGCAGGAGAAGTTTTTACTTCGTGGCAAAATAATAAATTTAAAGGTGCTCCTTCTACAAATAGTTTCGGAGCAGATCCTTTAGGGTTAATGCTTATGCCTTTAGTCAAAATTACCGACCGACTTTTCCTTGATGTGCAGGTAGAAGTTGCCGTAAACCAATCTCCTGGCGGAGGTTCTAGCGTAAACTTAAATGAGGCTATTATTTATTATAGAATTGCCCCTGCAGTTTATTTATTTGGAGGTAATTTCCAGCCCAGATCAGGTATGTATGAAGGGATATTAGATGATTTCACAAATCGCTACTGCTCAACTCCTGTAGGAATGGGAATTGGAGTACAAACAGAATCAGGTATAGGTATACAAGGAGGAATACAAGCTGGTTATTCAAAATTGCTTTACCAGCTATACGTAGCTAACGGTCCTCAATTAGTAGTTGATAGTACAGGAATTCAAAATGGAATTCTAAATTATGGTAATTATACAGACAATAACAAGAATAAAGCGGTTGGAGGCGAACTTGGTTTATTACCTTTCTCTAATTCAAATCTAGAAATAGGAGTATCGGCACAATACACGCCAAAGACAGGCGATGCTGGTAGCCATTTTGAAAATATAAGTAGTACATCGGCAGCAGCGTATGTAAATTATTATCATCTATTTAGCCCTATTATGTTGAGGGTACAGGGACAATACGAATATTCTCAAACTCAAAATTTCAATCTATATAAATCAGAAACAGACTCGCTTCTCTTTCCTAGTTTTAATAACCAAATAAGTGGTTGGTATTTAGGCGCAACGGTATGTGCAAGCGGCTTCTCAAATAAATTCCTTTCTAATCTAGAATTAGGAGGTAGAATTGGCTCATTAATTACTCCAACAACTGCTTTATGGGGAGGAAATCCAATAAACCAAACTACTATTTGTCTTACCTATTGGTATACTTGGAAAACACCCGTAAATCTTGCTTATGATATTTATACTCAAAGTGGCAGCCCCACTCAAACTACAATTACATTAAGAGGGATGTGGTATTTTTAAAAAGCATATGAAATTATTAAAAACAAATGATATGAAAAAGGGAATTCGCAACAAAACAGTATTAGTCATGTTTCTTATAGCTATAGCTTGCGCAACTATTATTAACGGCTGCAAAGTTCCTGAAGAAATTTCATCAAAATCGGGCGCTCAATTATGGGGAGAGAATTGTAGTCGTTGTCATAACGCACCCGACCCACACACATTTAGTGATGACCAATGGGATGCAGCTTGTGAACACATGCGTCAAAAAGCCTTACTCACAGATCAAGAAATCTCTAAAATCAGGGCTTTTCTGAAATCTGCTAACTAAAATAAATACTTATTCTAAAACATACAAATCATGAAATCTAAGTTTCTAATTTCGTTAATTACCTTACTAATCGCTTCACATTTACAACTTTTTGCATATAACGGTTCAGATTTATTTACAAGCAATTGTGTGGCTTGTCACACAATAGGAAAAGGTAAATTAGTAGGCCCAGATTTAAAAGGCGTTGAAAGCTACCGGAGTGAAAAATGGTTATTAAAATGGATAAAATCATCCCAATCTCTTGTGCAGGCTGGCGATACCGCTGCTGTCAAATTATTTGCTGACAATAGTAATATTCCGATGCCTGATCAGGCACTTAATGAAGACCAAATTAAAGCAATCCTTAATTTCATTAAAGTAGGAGGCGCAGAAGTTGTGGCGACTTCCACAAATACTGCTTCGCCTCAAAATACAAAAGTTGCTTCGGCAGATTCAGTTTCATCTCAAAACACGACTGTCAATCCAGCAATACAAAAGAAAATTGAACCTGCTTCATCTGGAAGCTCATTGTTAAATATGTTTAGTTTTACAGAATACCTGCTTTTTTTCCTTGTTCTATTTATGTTACTTATCATTTATGTATTAGGAACTTCCTTGAAAAGGCTTATGGAAAAGTAAAATAAATTTTAGCTCTAATTTTAAGTTCACAACAAAAAAATTTAATCAAACTAATTAATAAACATGATACACTTAATGAAAGACTTCCCAGATAATGTTCTGGGAATTACCGCAGAAGGTAAAGTTACAGGAACAGATTACGAAACCGTTTTAATTCCTGCTATTGAAGATAAGTTAAAGCGAAATAAAAAAATCAGTATCCTTTACCATATTGGAGCTAATTTTTCAGGATTTGAATTATCAGCCATGTTGGATGATGCAAAAACAGGAATGACGAATTTATTTGCTTGGTATAAATGTGCATTGGTTTCGGATAATCATCTAATAAACGCTTCGGTAAAATTTTTCGGACATATAATCCCCTGTGAAGTTCGGGTGTTTAAAAACTCCGAATTAGAAGAAGCAAAAAAATGGATTATTGAAAATTGAATGATTAATTTTTGTTTATTTATATTGAACTTTCAATATAAATAAAAGGAGAAAAATGAATAAAGAACAAAAAATTAAATGGTTTCTTATAGGCGTTAGTTTCTGGGCGGGAATTGGCTTTATGAGCATTATAAATATTATTAAAACTATTTATAATCAACAGGCATTGAAATATGATTGGATTATGTTTGGAGTTTCAATAATCCTAATAACAATAAATTTAATAATTAAAAAAATAAAATAAAAACACTAACCAAAATATTGGAAGTGCTTTTTACTTTGAAACACGAAAATTTATTATAGCAAACAGTAAATAATAATAATAAAATTTACTATAGATGCGACATAAAAAGCTCGCAACACCCATCTGGTAGGAGATTGTCCAAGGATAGTTACTAAAATAGCCATTGTGGTTCCTACACACGCTATAAACCATACATTATTTAAACCATTCGCCAATAATAATGCACATGCAATTGAGCCCACGCAAGCCTGAAATATAAGCGCAAACGACACAATACCAAAATGATTTATTCGTAAATCCTCGTCCGATGGGCTTATCTGAGCGATCCATTTTGAAAGAACACTTTCTTTGTTTTCCTTTTTTGCAATTCCCACCTGGTGGTATTTTGCAGCAATATGAATTGTTTCCATAGTTTTATTTTTTTGATTATTCAAAGTTACCTACGATGAAAAAGATAAAAAATGACTTACGTCATAAATTGAAAAAAAGATAGAATAATTTAATTATGACTTAATCTCCTCCTAAAACAGTAAATTAGAAATAGAATCTCCAAAATACTTTTAAAAAAAAAGTTCCAGAAGTAAAAATGTAGCAAATTGCACTCAATTTCAATTTTTTGATAAAAATGTTCCGACATAAAGGAAATAAGCGAACACTAAAAGACAACCTGCATTTGGCGGCAATGTTGTCGTTTGTTGCCGGAATGGTAGATGTTTTAAGTTTATTAACAATAAAAACGCTTACGACTAATGTAACCGGACATTTTGCTCATTTTTCCGAAAATATTAGTCTGAACGATTATTACACAGGCTTTATTTTTTTAATTTGGATTCTCTCGTTCTTAGTTGGAGCTTTTTTTTCAAACACTATTGTGGAGTTATTGGGACGAAAGAAAAAAAATCCTTATTCAATTGTCCTTTACATTGAAGCCTTTTTACTTTTTTTAGTAGGCTATTGGTGTACACAGATAAATCCATTTTCGTATAAAAATATTCTCGCTTGTATCCTTTTATTTTCGATGGGAATGCAAAACTCAATGGTAACAAAAGTATCGAATGCAATAGTCAGAACAACCCATGTAACTGGACTTTTCACCGATCTTGGCATTGAATTATCTCAACTTTTTTTTTACAAAGAAGCAAACGAACAAAAATTATTAATGGGAAATATTAAAATACGCTTAATTACCATTTTATTTTTTTTCAGCGGAGGTATTTTTTGTGGCGTTTTGTATTCGACCCTTGCGCTCAAACTTTTTTTTGTTGCAGGTTTCATTGTTGTTTGCGCTTCATTTTACGAAAGGTTAAGAATCAATATGCGCCATTTTCTTCGGCAAAGGAATAAAAGAAAATCGAAAATAAAAAAAGACGATTGAGTTTATAAATAAATTTATCTCTTTGAAAAATTATTTTTTTGAAGTCACTTTTATGACATAAATTTCTGTCTCGTAAAATAATTTTTTCGAATCAAAAATATTATTGGCACCGTAGTTCAATGGATAGAATAGAAGTTTCCTAAACTTTTGATGTGGGTTCGATTCCCGCCGGAGCCACAAACCAGGTTACAGCTAACTAGTTAAAACAGGGTGTATTTTATGCCTGCAATAGCGACAAATACGCGGGTGAGACCATCTGGACGGGTTTCCCTCAGAATCAAAGGTTTGCCAAATACAAAAGTAAAATCTAACTTTTTAGAGATTGGGACGGTAGTTGCAAGATTGAGATTTAGCGTCAAACCCTTAGAACCTATTATTGCGACTCTCTCTCCTAATTCATTGGTGTAATCATCATTTGCCATGTGATATATGAAAAGCAGACCAGCAATCACATTCCACTTTTTCAGTTGAAAATTTCGATTAACCCTGAAAATACCGTCATCCTTGCGTTTTAATAAATTGGATTCATCATACGTGTTGTAGGCGCTGTTTTCAAGCGTTGGTTGATGCAGATATTGATTCCCTGAAGTATTAAATGAATGCTGATATCCAAAGGTAAAATCCCATTTATGGATGGTGTATTTAACTCCAGCGAGACCATCTGTGCTTCCAAGGCTTGTTTGATAAACCATGGGAAGAGGTAGACCATCTTTTGAAAGATTGGCGTGATTTGCTGGAAGCTTAAGACCTCCGGTCAGGCTCAAATTTGAGTTGCTTTTATTAAACACAATATAACTCAAACTTGTAAAAATATCACTTAAGCCGTTAGTATTACCCAAATTACCGCTGATATATGAATAAGGTAATTTTATCTGGAAAAAGAATTTTTGCTTAATCCTGATATTCGCTTCCAATTGAGTGGTAGAAATAGAAGTATGATCATCACCCAAGCCATAATAATTTGTCAATTGAAAAAAGTAGCGAGGCAAGCTTCCAATTTTGTATTGTTCAACTGTACTTGTATCCGATAATCGTTTTTTGACTGTTTGAGTTTGTAAACCCGCATTTGCCTGGGTTGAAACTGTTATGTTTGTGTCATTTTTTGACTTATAAAGTCCAGTAGTCAGGTTCGGATCTTCTGCCTTCATAAGTGCCGGTCTACTTATGGTATCCATGGGCAGAAGTTCAAATTTGAATTGTAAATGCAGTATGCTGAGAGAACCTACAGAGCAAACACCTGCATCACTACATCCCTGTGAATATGAAAGAAAAGAGACGGACGTAAAACAAAAAGTAAGAAGAAACGCAAATGTTACTTTCAATTTTTATAAATTAATGTTAGTAAATTACAAAATCATTATTTTAGATTCATCAAAATTATCTATTTTTTTGAATATCCAAGAGTTTTGCTGCTGTTTAATCCACTGGCTGTTTCAGCTTCTGTTTTTTTAATTCCCTATTTTTCCACAAGTAATAGATAATAGGATAAATCAATAATTCTAAAAGAACGCTTGTAATGATTCCACCAACCATTGGTGCTGCAATGCGCTTCATTACATCTGCTCCCGATCCTGTACTCCACATTATTGGCAACAAACCTGCTATGATTGCTGTTGCAGTCATCATTTTTGGACGAATTCTTTTTACTGCTCCGTGATGAATGGCTTCTTTCAGATCTTCTTGATTTAACATCCGCCCATTTTTTTTCATTTCGATATAAGCTATATCTAAATACAACAACATAATAATGCCTGTTTCTGCGTCTAATCCTGCTAAAGCAATTATCCCAACCCACACAGCAATGCTCAAATTATAATGGAGTAAATACAATATCCAAAATGCCCCGATTAATGAAAAGGGAACTGCTAAAAAAATAATAGCTACTTTTATAAGTGATTTTGTATTGAGATAGAGAATCACAAAAATAAGAAACAACGTAAACGGAATAATCCATTTTAAACGATTGTTGGCGCTTTGCATAGATTGAAATTGTCCGCTCCACGAAAGTGTATAACCTGTTGGAAGTGTAAAGCTTTTCGCAACAATTTCTTTTGCATTTTTTACATAAGTGCCAATGTCAGTGCCTTTCACATCTACATACACCCAATCATTCGGGCGACTATCTTCACTGCGAATTAACATCGGAGCTTTTTTAAATTCAAATGTTCCTAATTGTCCGAGCGGAATTTGTGCGCCAAGAGGTGAGCTCACCAAAATATTTTTTAAACTTTCAATATTATCACGCAGTTCTCTCGGATAACGAATGGAAATTGGATAGCGTTGCAAACCCACTATCATCTCCGAAATATCTTTTCCGCCAATAGCTGTTTGAACTACATTTTCTATATCGCTTACTGCTAATCCGTAACGTGCAGCAGCTTCGCGATTAATAGTAAAATCAATGTAATTACCGCCAAATAGTCTTTCGGCATAAGCCGAAGCCGTTCCAGGAACGGTGTGCATAATTGTTTCAATGCGTCTTCCTAAACTATCAAGCACGTGCAAATCTGGTCCGGCTATTTTTATTCCAACTGGTGTTTTTATTCCGGTGCTTAACATCTCAATTCTATTTTTGATAGGCATTGTCCAAACGTTTGTTAATCCCGGAATTTGCAAAGCTCTATCCATTTGCTGAATTAATTTTTCCTGTGTCATTCCTTCTCTCCATTCACTTTGTGGTTTTAACATAATGGTTGTTTCCATCATATCTAATGGAGCAGGATCGGTAGAAGTTTCAGCTCTTCCCATTTTTCCGAAAACTGTTTTTACTTCTGGAAATGTGCGAATAATTTTATCGGTTTGTTGCAATACTTCTGCTGCTTTTGTGATGGAAATTCCAGGCAGACTGGACGGCATATAAAGTAAATCTCCTTCCCACAAAGACGGCATAAATTCAGAACCTATTTTATGAAATGGAATGAATGTTAAACCAAGTAATATCAATGCAGACAATAAAATTATTTTTTTGAATCGTAATACAAAATTTAAAACCGGGTGATAGATTTTTATCATGATACGATTGATCGGATTTTTTTCTTCTTTCGGAATTTTTCCACGAATTAATAAACCCATCAAAACAGGAACAAGCGTTATGGACAAAAGTGCGGCTGCCGCCATTGAATATGTTTTTGTGAAAGCAAGTGGCTTAAACATCCTTCCTTCTTGTGCTTGTAAAGTGAAAATGGGTAAAAAGGAAACGGCTATCACAAGCAAAGAGAAAAACAAAGAAGGACCTACTTCTACAGCCGATTCGGTAATTATTTTCCATCTACTTTTTCCACTTTCATTGTCTTCCTCAATATGTTTATGTGCATTTTCAATCATAATAATGGCGGCATCCACCATCGTCCCGATGGCAATAGCAATGCCTCCGAGCGACATAATATTAGCACTCAATCCTTGTATATTCATCACCACAAATGAAATGAGAACGGCAATCGGCAACATAATAATTGCGACTAAACTACTCCGGAAATGAAATAGAAATAGCAAACAAATAAGGCAAACGATAACTCCTTCTTCAATTAATTTGTCGCGCAATGTATCAACACTTCTATTTATCAAAGAAGAACGATCATAAACAGTTGTAATTTTTACATCATCGGGTAATCCTTTTTTCAATTCTGCCAGTTTTTGTTTTACTGCATTTATCGTGGCAACGGCATTTTCTTTATCACGCATAATTACAATTCCGCCAACAGTTTCGCCTTTCCCATTTAATTCGACAATACCCCTTCGCGCTTCGGGTTCAATGCTAATTGTGGCAATTTGCGAAAGATAAACAGGTGTTCCCGTTGCGCTATTAAAATCATCATTTAAAGGAGGACTTTCATTTTGATTATTTATCAGAGAAGTGATATTTGATGAAGTAACAGGTGTAGAAATCCCAACAGGAATTTTATTAAAATCAGCTAAGGACTTTAAATAGCCAATTCCGCGAACCATAAATTCCGTTTCGCCCATTTCAATTGTTCC
The DNA here is from genome assembly GCA_039924845.1 of Bacteroidia bacterium. Taxonomy (NCBI): domain Bacteria; kingdom Pseudomonadati; phylum Bacteroidota; class Bacteroidia; species Bacteroidia bacterium. The sequence goes on along the minus strand of JBDTAC010000057.1, from coordinate 9,232 downwards.
ACCGCCAACATCATTATTACTTTTCTTGATAGCACTTTCAACTTCTTGCAGAGAAATATGATAAGCGCGCATTTTTATAGGATCTACCGTTACGCGATAATTTCTGACATAACCACCAATGCTTGCTACTTCTGCCACACCAGGAACACTTTCAAGTTGATAGCGCAAATACCAATCCTGCATAGAGCGCAATTCGGATAAATCGTGACTTTTGCTGGTAAGTGCATATTCATAAACCCAACCAACTCCTGAAGCGTCCGGGCCCATTGATGGTTTCACATCGGGAGGTAATTTGTCGGCAATCGTATTTAAGTATTCCAAGACTCGACTTCGCGCCCAATACAAATCAGTTCCATCTTTAAAAATAACATACACCATTGAAACTCCGAAGAAGGAATATCCCCGAACCACTTTTGCTTTTGCTACCGACATCATTGCAGTAGTAATGGGATATGTAACTTGCTGCTCTACCAATTCGGCAGCTTGCCCGGGATAGTTGGTGTAAATAATTACTTGCGTATCACTTAAATCAGGAATGGCATCAATCTTAATTTCTTCAATGGAATAAATCCCAATTCCTATTACAACTATCGCAATAAGAATGACAAAAAATTTATTATTGATGCTCCACTCAATTATTTTTTTTAGCATAACGATTTAATTAATAAATAAATATTACCCCCACACCTAAGCCCATATCGCAGTCATAGTGTGTGGAGATGGAAATATATTTTGTTGCGATGTATCTGAATCCTGCCATATATTCTTTGTCAGTATTTATCATCCAACCAAAACGTAATCGAGAAGTAATTGAAATGTCTTCGCGTGATAATTGAAAACGGAATTTTCCGTCCCCGTCTATTCGTGCATCAGCAATTATGAGTAAGGGTAAGGTATATGCAAGACCTACTACTGCTGTATGACGATTGTTTATATTGCTTTTCTGATTAAACCAATTATATGAATCACTTCCGAAAATATTTGTTGGGCTGCCTTCAAGAGAAAAGAAATTTTTTTGAGACAAGCCGTCTTTTTTATAATGGTAATCAAATCCTACATAGGGATAGAACCACTGCATTCTTCCGATGTATCTCCCGAACATGGTTTCGCTTTCATAACCATGTTCAGTAGAATAACCTAAATGCCAAAGTTCACTAAATTGCCAGCGGGTGTTTGCAAACATGGCTTTGCCATCGCTTCCATTTGTTTCTATGCCAATTTTTGACATGAAATGAAATTCTCTGTCGCCATTATATAATTTTCTAAGTGCTAATTTTGGATTTGGTAATTCAGGATTTGATGGTGAGTTTTCGTAACTAAATATTCTGCCCATTCCACTCATCATGTGATAAAGAATATGACAATGAAAAAACCAATCACCACTTGCTTCTGTTGGAGCAAACTCAATGGTATCGGTTTCCATTGGCATAATATCGAGAACATTTTTTAGAGGCGCATATTCTCCTTGTCCATTAAGCACTCTGAAATCATGCCCATGCAGGTGCATGGGATGCCTCATCATGGTATTATTGTAAAGAATAATTTTAACATTTTCCCCTTTGTGAATTAGGATTTTATCCGTTTCAGAAACCGTTTTGTTGTTTATTGTCCACACATAGCGATTCATATTCCCTGTTAATTCAAAATGTAAAAGCATTGTTGAATCATGAGGTAATGTTGTTTTATGAGTTGAGCGTAACATGCCATAGTTTAGCGTAACGATATTAGGACTTTCACTTTGCATATTCATACTATCCATTTTCATATTGTTCATTTCATCATTCGGTTGCTTTTTGTTTTTTGACTCTGTCTCTCCTGTAATTTCAGGATACATTACAGTATTCATATCCATTGTTTGATCACTCATTGGCATTCCCATCGACTTTAAATTTCCATCTATTTTCATCATATTGTTCATCATTTTCATACCTGCAAAATATTTTAGTCTGGGTAGTTTTATTGCTGATACTTTTTCGCCACTGCCTAACCATAACGAAGCGTAGCCTGTTCGGTCTTCAGAAGTAGCCAAAAATTCGTAGCTTTTATTTTCGGGAATTGTTACAATTACATCGTAGGTTTCAGAAACTCCTATTATTAAACGGTCAACTTGAACTGGTTCTACATCGTTACCATCGTTGGCTACAACAGTAATTTTTCCTCCTGCATAGCTAAGCCAAAAATAAGTAGAGGCTCCGCCATTTGCTATACGCAGTCGCACTTTATCACCTGCTTTAAATTGAGGTTTTTCACTCGTGTTCTTTCCATTTATTAAAAACTTTTCATAATACACATCGCTTACATCCATTGCCGTCATGCGTTTCCATTCATTAGTGAGTTTGGTTTTTAAATGCCCGCTTTTAATTGCTTCTCCATAACTTTGTGTTGTTCCTTTTTTTATTGCAAACCAATCAGTAGCATTGTGTAATGAACGGTCAACTTCCATTGGTTTCATATCTGTCCAATCGCTTAAAACAATTGGTATTGAAGGCAAATCATCAATACCTTTTCTAAAAGTAGAATCATTTTTTCGTTTCAATAAAATCAATGAGCCATACATTCCAGTTTGTTCTTGCAAGCCAAAATGGCTGTGATACCAATACGTTCCATTTTGAATGATTGGAAATTTATATAAATGTGTTTGGTGAGGCGGAATGGGCATTTGTGTTAAATAGGCAACTCCATCGTATTGATTTGGAACAAAAAGTCCGTGCCAATGAAGTGTTGTACCTGTATTGAGCATATTATGCACGTAAATTTCTGCCGTATCGCCTTCAGTGAAAGTAAGTGTTGGAGCAGGTATTTGTCCATTAATTGCGATTGCATGTTTTACTTTCCCTGAAAAATTGACGAGTGTGTCTTTTACATATAAATCATATCTAACAGCTTTTTGAGCATGTGCTGTTTCCGTTAAAGTAAGTGAAAAAATAATTGCACACTTGCAGCAATTTTGTTTCGTGAAAATTTTTTTTAGCAAACGAAAAATATATTTAGTTGTATTATTGATTATTTTCATTTTAGAATTGTTTTAGAATTTATTCTGACATTACGTTATTATCTTTTGGTCCCACATCGTAAACGTGAACTAATTCCGCTCCGTGATGTCCTGTGATTATAACCAATGATCCTGTTGTAATTATTATTGCCGTAACAATAATTTCTAACCATTGTCTTTTAAACCATTTTAAAGTAATAAAACGAAGAATAGTTGCAGCGAGTGAAAACCAAAAAGTAAGTTTTCCAAAATGCTGATGCGCTTCAAAAAGCTCAATAGCTTTATCGCTTGCATCACCGCTAATATGAACCGCAGTATAAATTGCAACCAATACACCGATACAACCTGTAATCAAAAATAAAAAGGTGAGCCATTTGAGTTGGTTGTTTTCCGGCAAAAACAAAGTTGCCAGTTGTGATAAAACTGCCAGCAATAAAAGCACAATGGGAAAATGCACAACTAAAGGGTGCAGATTTGGAAACTCTTTTAAAAAATTAGGCATCCTGATTTTTTAATTTATTGTTTTAAGCAATATTGCTTTAATTCTCTTTTTAAATTATAGTAGAGCAGGTTGCTAATCAGATCTACTATAAAAAATTTATTTTACTTTTAATGTTTCTTTTGTTGAACCACAAGTTGGCATTTTCTTTCCTAAAAATGGATTGCTGATTTTTTCTTTTTCACTTACCCAATAAGCACCTTTTCCATCATTTGCCATTGGGCAATATTGATAATAAAGAGTTTCTGAGTTAGTGCCGAATCCTTTTTCAACATCATAGATGTTTTTTGAAAGTGTAATAAAATGTTCTCTTTGATGCTCTACATGGTCTGTCTCACTGATGTGTGTTGCATCATAAGTGAGCTTTTTAATGTATTTCATCCAAAGAGTATGTTGGTCGCTTGTCATTTTATCCATCGGAACTTTTCCGATTTTATCCAACATTGTTTTTGCACTTGCTTGCGCTGTTGTGCCATCGTCAGCAGTAAGAGCATTTTTTAAAGCAAGGTATGCTGAAAGCACTCCGTTAAGTGGGTCTTTAACAGCTACGGAGTCTTTGCTTTGTTCTAGTCTAATACTTGATGCTTTGATTTGAGTTGTTGCATTAGCTGAAGTGTTGTTGCTTGGTTGCGCACAACCTTCTTGCATGAGTGCACTTAGCACAAATGCAACTGAAAAAATTATAGTTTTCATTTTTTTATTGTTTTTATTGTTTTCTTCAGTTCCTCTGTTGCCAGTTTCTTCAGTATTACTGTCGCCCAATTCAATTATTTTTTTAATCTTATTCAATATTTTTTTTAAAAGAACAAAACAAAAAATTTTGCTTCGTATTGAAAGGTGTTGTGTGGACTTCTGTAATACATTTTATTTTCTGAAATCCTTTACTTAGTTCACTTTGTAATTCTATTTCGCTGTATTGATGGACATCAAGCCCGCTGCATTTGTTCGGACCTTCCTTAGAAAATGTTCCAATTGTTAAATTTTTTTTAACTGCATTCTTGGCGATAGAGAGATATGTTTGAATTTCTTGTTCCGTAATCAGAAAATGAAATGTTGCTCTGTCGTGCCAAAAGTCATACGTTTTTTTAGAATGAAATTCTGTGATGTTGGAACAAATCCAATCCACTTTTTCTGCACGATATCCAAGCCTTTGTTGCGCCCTTTTTAAAGCTTGCTGGCTAATATCAAGAACTGAAATGTTTTCGTACCCTTCATTTAATAAATGATCTACTAAATTACTATCACCACCGCCAATATCAATAATGCTTGCTGTTTTTGGCAGATTAGAATTGTGAATAAAGTCTAAAGATGTTTTAGGAAATTCCTGCGTCCAACTTACTTCGTGAGGCAGTTTGGTAGAATAAATTTTTTCCCAATGTTCTTTTCTTGTTTCCATTTTGATACAATAATATTTTAGGTTTTATTTTTTTGTTGAATCTGATTTTGATGGTTGCATTCCAGACATTCCCGGCATTCCTTGCATAGACGAGAATGCGCTTGTTAAATTACTTTCCGAATCAATCAAAAATTGAGAAGAGGTAACAATTGTATCGCCTTCCTGAATACCACTTTTTACAGCATAATATCCGTTAGCCAGTAAACCCAATGTTACATTTACAGGTTTAAATTTTCCTTTTCCTAAAGCGAGGACAACAATATTTCGTGTGCCGCTGTGGATAACAGCTTGCTCCGGAACAGCAACTGTATTGATGCTATTTTTTGGTGTGATGCTAACACTTACGTACATATCTTTTTTCAAAAAAATATTTTTATTCGAGATTTCAATTCTGGCTTTTACCGTTCGTGTTTGTTGTTGCACGAAAGGATAGATGTAAGAAATTTTTCCATCAACTACTTCTCCTGAATCATTTGGTAATGTTATAGATGCTGCTTCTCCCGTTTTTATCCATGGCAAATCATTTTCGAAAATATCAGCATACATCCACATTTTAGATAAATCAGCAATTTGAAATAAAGACATTCCGGCTTGTATTTGCATTCCTTCCAGAATATTTTTTTGAATTACAGTTCCTGAAATAGGCGCGTAAATAGTAAGCGATTTTTTTACTTGTCGGCTCGAAGCCAAGGAACGAATTTGTTCAGGAGAAATATCCCAAAGCAATAATTTTTTTTTCGCGCTTTGTACTAAGTTGTCCGATTGTCCAATGATAGCAGTGTCATTCGCAATTTTGATTGTGTTTTTATATTGAATGGCTTGTAAATATTCTTGTTCGGCTGCAACTAATTCCGGACTGTAAATTGTAAATAATGCTTGCCCTTTTTGTACGGATTGTCCAGTGTAATCCACAAATAATTTTTCGATGTATCCTGAAAATTTTGTTGTGATTTCCGATTCTGTTGATTCGTTATAATCAACAATGCCAGTGGTAGTAATTATTCGCGAGAGTTTCCGTTTTTTAATTACTTCCGTTCTCACATCAATATCTTGAATCGTTGTCGGACTTATTTCCACAACTCCTTGTTCATTTTTGCTTTCTTTTTTATAAACGGGTGTTAAATCCATTCCGCAAACTGGGCATTTCCCTGGCTTGTCGCTATGTATCCAAAGGTGCATTCCGCAATGATAATAAGCAATGTCGGATGTAACCAGATTGCTTCCCTTTAATTTTTTAGATGCTAAATGCTGATAACTAAAGTATCCGACTATTGAAATTATTGCGAGGAACAAAATAATTCCAAAAATATTTTTTATTTTCATTTTTATATTATTGAGTGATTAATTTTTTTCCTGTAACCATTTCTATTCCTGCAACGGCTTTGTAATAATCTGCTATTGCTTGATAATATTTTAATTGATAATTATACAAGGACAAGAAATTATCTATCAAAGTCATAAAATCAATTTTATTTTCCTGATAACCTGTAATTCCCGCAGCTACGTTTTCAGTAGTTTCTGGAATTAGTTGTGTTTGGTATAAGGAAATTATTTTTTCATTTCGATAAGCATCTATTAAAACATGATGCAAATCCAATTGGTATTGATGCTGCGTAGCTTCTGCTACCGATTGCGATTCCTGCATTTTTATACTTGCTTCCGCAATCAAAGGATTTTGTTTTTTCTTGTAGTATAAAGGCAGATTCATCCCAAAAGTAAAACCTAATAAATTACTCGCTTTACTTCCATCAATCATTGTTGCTTGTCTTTCTCCGTACCAGAATCCTGCCGTAAAATCAGGAGTCTTAGAAGTGTTTGCTAATAGATAAAAAGCGCTGTCTTTGCTTTGTGTTATTTTTGACGAAAGCACCATCGGATTATTCACAGCCACTTCTTGCATCAATGGATACATCAGAAGATTTATTTTTTGAAAACTTATTTCTTCGGGAAGTTCCACAGAGTCCATTATATCACGAGATAGCAAGGTGTTGAAGGTAGCTGTTAAATATTCTTTCATACTTTGTGCGTCAATTACTTGTTCTTGCATTTTACTAACTTCTACTTGCGCTTTCATAACATCTTGCTGCGTTCCTTGTCCTGTGCTGTATTTTGTGTTGGCAATATCAATGTATGATTTTAAAATTTCGATATTTTTTTTGGTAATTTCAATCATTTTATTTTGCGTATACAAATCATAATAAATTTGTTTTACTTCTTTAATGAGAAGTAATTGCTGCGCTTTCACATTGTAAGTGCTGACTTCGTAATTTTTCTCGGCTACATCGTTTCGCAAAAAATATTTTTTACCAACACTAAAACTTTGTTCAATTCCCACTTGTTCCATCGTCATCATATCATCCGTAAAATTGAAATTGCTTGGGAGATTCATAATTCCAGCATTTAGTTGCGGATCATTCAATGCTTTCGCAGATTTTATTTCCTGCTGTAAAGCACTGCTTTCATAAGTATATACTTGAAGACTGGGATTGTTTTTCAGAGCCGTATCAATATAAGCAGCAAGCGTGGTTTGCGCTAAAATTCTGATACAAGCGAAAACAACAAAGCATCCGCAAAAAAATAATTTTCGTTTCATCGGTTTATTTTTTAATCACTTTTTCTAACGTCATTCCGCATTTCGGACAAGTTCCTGGTTTGTCAGAAATTACTTCCGGATTCATTTCGCATTGATAAAACACAATCCCTGATTTTAATTTTGTAGTATCAAAACTTGTATTTTGAATTGTTGTTTGACTTACATTTTCTTGTTTTTGAGTAGTCGAATTAGTACAAGAACTAATTGCGAATACCAGTATTGCTGACGATAGAAGAATCGCTTTTTTCATTTTAATAAAATTTAAGAGTAAGGTTAAATGAAATAATATTTTCAGTAGAAAAAATTATTTTCCCGTTCCAATTTAAGAATTGGAAAAGTAGTGGAATCTATAAAAAAATCAAACGCGGAAATTACATTCAGCTATGTAAACAGGCTGATTGCAATGCAGAGGTGGAGGATATAATCTAGTAAAAGAAAAGGTTTCTGCTTTTACAGAAAGAATGCTAAGAGGAACGAAATAAGCATGAATAACATCTGTTGTCTTTTTTACTTTTAATTCAGAAGAAGGTGGATGATTGTCTTTAACTTTTGCGAAGAATGTTTTGTTTTGGCAACATCCTGGAAGTTTTTTTACGCTTTTGCAAGCTGTGCTTTTGGTAGAACTGAAAAAAGTAATTTGTTTTAATTTTCCGCAGCAATAAAAATTATTCCACACCACTCCCGAAGTAGAGAGCAAATAAAATAGGCAGAAAAATATAGCAGTAACTTTTTTCATTGCAAAAATGAATCTTATTACAAAGATATGTAAAAAAGCGAACGCTTTAATTTATTTAGCGTCTACCGATTCAAATAACACATCTAATTCCTCGGTAGATAAATTACGCCACTCGCCCAGTTTTAGTTTATCTAATTTTATATGCATTATACGAACGCGTTGTAGTTTTATTACTTGGTAATCATACGCATTGCACATTCTCCGAATTTGCCGATTAAGTCCCTGTGTTAATGTAATCCTGAAAATACGTTTGGCTTTAGGTTCTAAACTAACCACACAGGGCTTGGTTTGTTCTTTATGTAATTTAATTCCTTCTGCTATTTCTTTTAAAAACTGTTTCCGTACGGGTAAGTTTAAGGTAACGATGTATTCCTTTTCATGACCAAATTCCGGATTGATTATTTTATCTATTAATTCTGTTTGGTTCGTTAGTAAAATGAGCCCTTCAGAATCTTTATCTAACCTGCCTATTGGATAAATATCTTCGGTATGCCCAATCGCATCAATGATATTGTTGGCTATTTTTTCAGAAGTGCATTCTATCCCTTTTGGTTTGTTGTAAGCAATGTATGTGGGTATAAAAAATTTAGGTTCTAATTTTATACCATCAATTAAAATAAGATCGCCTTCTTTAATTTTAGTACTAAATGTGGCAGGTTTTCCGTTTACCACTATTCTTTTTTCTTCAATTAAAACACAGGCTTTTCTTCTGGAGGTGTAACCCGAATGCCCAATGTATTTATCTATCTTCATATATTAGCGTGTGAAATTCCAAACAAAATTGGACGAAAAATTTAAGCGAAAATATCAAAATAATAGACAAGGATCCCTTTTAGTTTAACAATCGGGGGCTAAAAATGATATAACAAATGTAATGCAAAATAGATGCTTCGGAAAATTATTTTTTTGAATGTGATTTTACAGAGAAGATAAATTCTGTATCAGTTATTTAATAACTTCCAAAAAGCCTTTCTTTAGAGTTCCGTCAGGCAAAGTTAATAGGTAATAATAAGTGC
>JBDTAC010000056.1 GCA_039924845.1 Bacteroidia bacterium | reverse complement strand
GTTTGGGGTTGCGGAGATAATCGTGAAGGCCAATTAGGCGATGGAACAAATACAAAAAGATCTACACCAGTTCAAGTGAGCGGGCTTTCGGGCATCACCGCAATATCAGCAGGAGAATCTCATTGCCTGTTTCTGAAAAAGGATAGCAGTGTTTGGGCTTGCGGAAGTAATATTTATGGAGGACTGGGTGATGGAACACATATAAAAAGGAACACACCTGATCAGGTGGGCGGATTGTCGGGCATCACTGCAATTGCTGCTGGAAGTTTTTATTCTCTGTTTCTGAAAAAGGATAGCAGTGTGTGGGCCTGTGGGAGTAATGGTAGTGGCGAATTAGGTGTAGTTGATGGAACAAATACAAATAGCCTCGCACCGTTACAGGTAAGCGGGTTAACTGGCATTCTTGCCATCGCGGCAGGAGATGTTCATTCTCTGTTTCTGAAAAAGGATGGTAGCGTTTGGGCTTGTGGATATAATGGTGAGGGGGAATTTGATAATGAAGCTATTTTTAACCGAAACACACCCGTTCGAGTAAGTGGATTATCCGGCATCACCGCAATAGCAGCAGGAAGATTTCATTCCCTTTTTCTGAAAAAAGACAAAAGTATTTGGGCTTGCGGAAGTAATGCTAAAGGACAATTAGGCGACGGGACAAAGATAGATCGGGACAAACCGGTTCGGGTGAGCGGACTAACAGTAACAACTAAACGAAGTAACAAAACGAAAACAAAATGAAAAAACTACTAATTATCACCATCGCTTTAATCGGGATGGGCATTGGCGCTAATGCTCAATCCATCTTTGCTGGAAACAGCTCTTCCTATTTTTTACCAACCACGCCTGGCGCTCCAAAGGCTTGCGGAGATAATATTTATGGAGAATTGGGCGATGGAACAAAGACAAAAAGATCTATTCCAGTTCAGGTGGGCGGATTGTCGGGCATCACAGCAATGGCTGGTGGCGATGGTTATTCCCTGTTTCTGAAAAAGGATGGCAGCGTTTGGGCCAGTGGACGTAATAGCTATGGGCAATTGGGTGATGGAACAGTTATAGATAGATTCACACCCGTAAAGCTGAGCGGGTTAACGGGTGTCATCGCAATAGCGGCAGGGTATTCTCATTCTCTGTTTCTGAAAAAGGATGGCAGCGTTTGGGCTTGCGGAAATAATGGTGAAGGGGAATTAGGTGATGGAACAGATATCGGCAAGAAAACACCAGTCCGGGTGAGCGGGCTAACAAGCATCATCGCAATTGCAGCGAGGAGAATGCATTCTCTGTTTCTGAAAAAAGATGGAAGTGTTTGGGCTTGCGGAGATAATAGTGAAGGGGAATTAGGTGATGGGACAGATACAAATAGACTCACACCGGTAAAGGCGAGTTGGTTAACCGGCATAATCGCAATAGCGGCAGGATCTAATTTTTCTCTCTTTCTGAAAAAAGATAGCAGCGTTTGGGCTTGTGGGAATAATATTAGAGGACAATTGGGCAATGGAATAGTTGAAGGCTGGGGCGCACCCGCTCAAATAAAGCAGGTATCTGGCATCACTGCCATCGCAGCAGGATATGTTCATTCTCTGTTTCTAAAAATGGATGGCAGCGTTTGGGCTTGTGGAGATAATAACTATGGTCAATTAGGTGATGAATCTAATGTATACCGAAACACACCTGTTCAAGTAAGTGGATTAACAGGCATCATCGCAATAGCGGCAGGAGATGATCATTCACTGTTTCTGAAAAATGATGGCAGCGTTTGGGCTTGCGGATATAATACTACTGGGGAATTGGGTGATGGAACAAATACAAATAGACTCACACCGGTTCGGGTGAGCGGAATAACGGTAACAACTAAACGGAGTAACAAAACGAAAGCAAAATGAAAAAACTATTAATTATCACGATCGCTTTACTCGGGACGGGTATGGGCGCAAATGCACAAGCCATCTTTGCTGGAAACCTATCTTCCTATTTTTTACCAACCACGCCTGGCGCTCCAAAGGCTTGCGGAGACAATATTTCTGGAGAATTGGGAGATGGGACAAATACGAAAAGATCTATGCCAGTTCAGATGGGCGGATTGTCGGACATTATTGCAGTGAGTGGCGGCAACGGTTATACTCTGTTTCTGAAAAAGGATGCCAGCGTTTGGGCCTGTGGACGTAATGAAGATGGCCGATTGGGTGATGGAACAGACATAGATAGACTCAAGCCAGTAAAAGTGAGCGGGTTAACCGGCATCATCGCAATAGCAGCAGGATCTGGTCATTCTCTGTTTCTGAAAAAGGATGGAAGCGTTTGGGCTTGCGGAGAGAATACTTGTGGACAATTGGGCGATGGATCAACTAAAAACAGCAATACTCCTGTCAAGGTTAGTGGGTTATCAGGCATCACGGCAATAGCAGCAGGAGATAAACATTCTCTGTTTCTGAAAAATGATGGTAGTGTTTGGGCCTGTGGGAGTAATGTTGGCGGCCAATTGGGTGATGGAACTGGTACAAATAGACTCACATCGGTAAAGGCGAGCGGGTTAACAGGCATCATCGCAATAGCAGCAGGATCTAATTTTTCCCTGTTTCTGAAAAAGGATGGCAGCGTTTGGGCTTGTGGGGATAATCTTAGTGGACAACTGGGCGATGAAACAGATGGCGAAGACTGGGGCGCACCTGCTCAAGTGGAGGTATCAGACATCACCGCAATAGCCGCTGGATCTGATTTTTCTCTGTTTCTGAAAAAAGATGGTAGCGTTTGGGCTTGTGGAGATAATAATTATGGGGAATTAGGTAATGGAACAACTACAGATAGGCTCAATCCGGTAAGCGAGCTATCCGGCATCACCGAAATAGCGGCAGGAATGGGTCATTCTCTTTTTCGGAAAAATGATGGCAGCATTTGGGCTTGCGGATATAATGAATTTGGGCAGTTGGGCGATGGAACTACTACAAATAGACACACACCGATTCAGGTAAGCGGGCTAACAGTAACAACTAAATAAACCAAAATGCAATGAACTACTCTCATGAACACCTAAAAAAAACGTACACTATTTAAAAACAATTAACAAAATAAAAAAAATGAAAACCCAATTAACAAAATTAATTCTGATTGCGATGCTCACCTTTGGCTTGAGCAATGTTGCAGAGGCGCAGGAAAAAGCAGCACCTAAGTTACAGGATATTAACTCCTTTTTTAAAGGATCAATGATGGCAACTGTGCCTTGGACAAGCTATTATATTTCTAAGTTGAAATTTCCTTTAACCACGCCTGTGGATATTGAACAAGTAAATAAGGACTTAAACGCATACTTAGTAAGACCTCCAACAGGGGATAAGAAAGGTGCAAATACCGACTACGAATTTTCTATTATAACAAAATATAAAAAGAATCTTTTTTCAACCTTTGAGAAGTTTACTGCGATGACTCCATATAAAACTCCACGATTTTTCTATCATGAATATATCCCTCATCTAATTAATTTCACACTAAAAAACAATACCGATTTATCATTAGTGATAGCAGGTGGAGATGTTGATATAATGTTTGACCGAAGCATCAAGACCTCAGCTCAAAGACAGTATATCATTTTAGCCAACTATATTTTGCCTTCGCTCAAAGTGATGACTACCAATTTTTCGGGTGATGAAATTAAGAATTTTGGGATGACTATTGTTTATGGCACTTATAAGGATAGTACGGATTACGATGCAGAATGGGTGGGATTTGCAGCACCAGCAGACGCCATCCGAAAATATGCAGCAGGCGAAATGAGCGCTGAAAAGCTGATTGACGCAGGTGAAACTTATGTTTCTAATGCAAGTGGTGACCCGACCGAGCCAACCAATCGGCTGCATTTAAAATACAGCCACAGCGGAATGCCTTATACTGTTGAGCATCCTGATACAAACATTGTTTCTAAAACAGCTTCGCCTACTTTGCCATCAAATACTTATAAAGAGGCGACCCTTTCATTTAACTATCCTTCAGACTGGAAACAAACTGATAAAACCGAAGAGAAGATTAACTTTAATGTCGGAAAAAGTTTTAGATTCAGAATACAACATGTTGACAACAGGAATGATTTAGTAACTTATGCTGCTAATGCAATAAAAGAAGTGGAAAAATTGGGCGGAACAGCAGTAATTGAAAATTCAGATTTGGCGGGTGTTTTTGCAATAAAATTGACAGAAAATATTAAGTCGGGTGGAGATGATATGCGCTATATTTATTATATGTATAAAGACCGAAAATCACATTATGATGAGCCGACGATGGTAAGTGGAATTTCTTATGGAGGGAAAGTGTCTGATTTTACGGATATGGAACCTCAATGTATTGCTGCTATAAAATCAATAAAATACGAAATGAGAACAGGCGGAAAAATAAATAAATACTCTTTTGAATACCCTATGCCATGCGCAACTGATTACACTGATGGTCAAGAATATGTCATTAACAATATACCCATCAAAAACATTGGAACCTTGCTTATGGATTTTCCAATATTTGAAATAACGCCAAAGGCAGGTGAAACGATTGATAGTGATGCTAAAACGAGAGCAAAAGAATATAAAAAAGAGAAGTTTCAAAACGTAAAAATTGTTGATACAACCTTTGGCGGAGAGCCGGCAAAAATAATTTATTATCATACGGACAAAGGAACCACCAGACGTGACATACTTGCCAAACACAAAGATTTTATCTATTTGATTTCTTTGGAACCTTCACAAACAATCGAAATTCCTTATAATAAAACAGCCAACTATGTTTTAGAATCATTCAAATTTGAATAAGTTAATCCACAAGAAGGATGTGTCAAATCAAATGTAATTGATAT
>JBDTAC010000055.1 GCA_039924845.1 Bacteroidia bacterium | reverse complement strand
CTAATCTCCTTCGTCGCTTTACAAACGCGTTGGGATCAGCCGCGTATCATTATGATACTTGTTCCGATGATGTTAATCGTGATACTTTACGGCATTTACAATGCCTTCAGCAAATCGCCTTCTCCTGTCCAAACTATTTATTTTTACATCGTTATCGGATTGTGTCTTTCCGGAGTGGTTGCATCGTGGAATAAAGCAAAAGAAAACATTCCCATTTTAGAAAAAAATTTAAGTGGCGATTTATATTACGGCTATACGCCGGATTGGGTAAATTATTTGAAGATGAGCGAATGGTGCAGCAAGAATTTACCGAAGGATGCGTATGTGGCTTGCCGCAAAGCCCCGATGTCGTTTATTTACGGAAACGGAAAAGAATTTTTTCCGGTTTATTCTGTTCATACCAGCGATCCTGACAGCGTTTTAGCATATTGCAAACAAAATAAAGTAACGTATGTTATGCTCGCCAGCTTACGCAGAAATTCAAAAGTGGCGGATCCGAATGCAATTATCAATACCTTGTGGAGGATGTTTCAGCCGGTAGCGCAAAAATATCCACAAAAGTTAAAATTGATTTACCAGCAAGGTGCAACGGAACCTACATTTTTATATCAAATCATTTATTAATGGGACTTCGCTATAAAAAACAATACGATTTAGATGATCCAAAAACAACTTTGGCACATCGCGATATTATCAAATCAAAACCATTTTTAAAAGAATTGTACGAAGAATGGTACGGATTATTGATGGAAAAATGCAAAATAGTTCCTGCTGGAAAAATGCTGGAAATTGGCTCAGGTGGCGGTTTCCTGAAAGAAATTTTTCCGGAAGTAATTACCTCTGATATTTTACCGTTGGATTGTTGCGACAAAATTGTTTCTGCAGAAGAATTGCCTTTTGCGAACGAAGAATTAAGCGCGATTATGATGGTAAATGTATTACATCACATTCCGCATCCTGAAAATTTTTTACAAGAAGCACAACGCACCTTAAAAATAGGTGGAAAAATTTTAATGGTAGAACCTGCAAACAGTTGGTTCGCTCGATTTATTTATCAGCATTTTCATCACGAACCTTTTAATCCCAAAGGCAATTGGGAAGTGCCTTCTACGGGTCCGCTTTCAGGAGCAAATGGCGCTATTCCTTGGATTATTTTTGAGCGCGACAAACAACTTTTCGAAAAAAAATTTTCCGAATTAAAATTAAATCCTGTTTTGTATCATACGCCTTTTCGTTATTTATTAAGCGGAGGAGTTTCGATGAAAGCCTTAGTACCAAAAGGAAGTTTCGGCTTTTTTAAATTTTCGGAAAAAATAGCAAGCCCGTTGGCGCGCGTTTTCGGAATGTTTGTTTTTATAGAAATCACAAAAATCGAATCAAAAAAATAATTTTTCATTGACAAAAATCACTTCACATACACTTGATTATTTTGAAAAAATAGCATCTGCGCCTGAAAAAAAACGTAGGCGACATTCGTACTATTGGAATGAAATTACTAATTATTGTAATTATTTTTCGCACGATGATTATTCCGTTTTGGAAGTAGGTTGCGGCACCGGAGAATTAATTAATGAAATAAAAGGGAAACGAAAAGTAGGTATTGATTTCAGTCCGAAAATGATTGAGAAAGCGAAAAATAAATTTTCGCAAGCCGAATTTTTTGTGATGTCCGCTGAAAATATTTCGTTTGACGAAAAATTTGATGTGGTCATATTGTCCAATCTTATCGGCTATTTGGATGATATTCAAGAAGTGTTTCAGCAATTGCATAAAGTGTGTCATTCTGAAACAAAAATTATCGTTACGTATTATAATTATTTGTGGGAACCGTTTTTGAAATTAGCGGAAACACTTGGCTTAAAAACTGCTTCGCCCGTTCAAAATTGGCTTACTTTATCCGACATAAATAATTTACTTTTCATTTCTGGATTTGATGTATATCGCAACAGCAAGCGCATGATTTTTCCATTTTACATTCCGCTTTTGTCGTCTTTTTTAAATCGTTATGTAGCGAAATTTCCTATTTTTAAATTCTTTTCACTGAATTATTACACCTTCGCAAAACCTTTGCCAACAGGTGATGAATCGCAGTATCAAAAAAAATATTCTACATCTGTCATTATTCCGGCACGCAACGAAAGTGGAAATATTGAAAATGCTATTTTGCGTTTACCAAATTTCGGGAAACACGTTGAAATTATTTTTATCGAAGGAAATTCCACGGATGATACTTGGGAAAAAATTCAGGAAATTCAAAAAAAATATGCTGCTACGCACGATATAAAAATCGGCAAACAAAAAGGCAAAGGAAAAGCCGATGCAGCAAGACTTGGTTATGATATGGCAACAGGCGATATTTTAATGATTTTAGATGCCGATTTAACGGTTCCGCCCGAAGACATTCCGAAATTTTACGATGCCATTGCTTCCGGAAAGGGCGGATTTATCAACGGTTCGCGCTTAGTTTATCAAATGGATAAAGAAGCGATGCGCTTTTTAAATTTGCTCGGAAATAAATTTTTCAGTTGGGCATTTACTTGGCTGCTCGAACAACGCTTTAAAGACACGCTTTGCGGAACGAAAGTAATTTTCAAAAAAGATTATGAACGCTTAGTTGCCAACCGAAAATATTTTGGAGATTTTGATCCTTTCGGAGATTTTGATTTAATTTTCGGAGCACATAAATTGAATCTTAAAATTGTTGAAATTCCAATTCGCTACAAAGAAAGAACCTACGGTACCACTAATATTTCGCGCTTCAAACACGGATTTATTCTGTTAAGAATGTGTGCTTTTGCCGCACGAAAAATAAAATTTATTTAAGATGATTGAGAAAAATAGTTCTCGCACCGAATTAGAAAAATTAGGCGAATTCGGTTTGATAAAACACCTCACCAAAAATATTATTTTAAAACACAAAACTTCTGTAAAAGGTGTGGGAGATGACGCTGCGGTGATTGATTCAAAAAATGAATTGACTCTCGTTTCTACAGATATGTTGGTGGAAGGCGTTCACTTCGATTTGAGTTATGTGCCGATGAAACATTTGGGCTACAAAGCTGTATCCGTAAATGTATCCGACATTTATGCGATGAATGCGGAGCCGAAACAAATTACAGTTTCTATCGCTATTTCCAACCGTTTTTCGTTGGAAGCGATTGAAGAATTGTACGAAGGAATTTACTTGGCTTGCAGTCGCTATAATGTTGATTTAGTTGGTGGAGATACGACTTCGTCCACATCTGGATTAATCATTTCTGTAACCGTTATCGGCACAGCAAAAGCGGATGAAATTGCGTATCGAAATACTGCCGTTGAAGGAAATTTAATTTGTCTAACTGGCGATTTGGGCGGTGCGTATGTGGGCTTACAATTGTTGGAAAGAGAAAAACAAATTTTCAAAGAAAACCCGAAAGTACAACCTGATTTAGAAGGTTTCGATTATATTTTGGAACGTCAATTAAAACCAGAAGCGCGAAAAGATATTCCACCGCTCTTAAAAAAATTAGAAATAAAACCGCTCGCGATGATTGATATTTCGGACGGTTTGGCTTCGGAGCTTTTGCACATCTGCACGCAATCAGAAGTGGGCGCAACTATTTACGAAGATAAACTTCCGATTGATCCTGTTACGTATGGCAAAGCGCGTGATTTTAATTTAGATCCTACTGTTTGCGCTTTAAATGGTGGCGAAGATTATGAATTGCTTTTCACCATTGATATTTCTGATTATGAAAAAGTAAAAGGAAATCCGAATATCACAGTAATCGGACACATCACGCACAAAGATGCAGGCGTAAATTTGATAACGCAAAACAACAGCGTTCATCCGATTACCGCGCAAGGTTGGGATGCCTTGAAAAAATAATTTTTAAGATTTTATTTTTTCTCTGAATAATTCTTTGAAAGGAGTTTTATTTATTTTACTCTCAACCCACGAAATAAAATCGAAGTGCTCAAACACTGGTTTTTCAAAGGGGTCGTCGGATAGCACTAATAACTCTTCTTTTAATTCGCGGTAATATTTTCGTAAATCAGGTTGTTTTTCTTTCATTATTTTTCCAATAAAATTGAGAAAAACAGTTTCAAATTTATACACTCTATTTTTCGAATTTAAAAAACGAAAAGTAGCTTTGTACGCATACGGAATAAAATCATTGTTCTCTAATTCCAAATGAATAATAAGATTTAGAATTTTAGTGAAACAATAAATATCTTGCGTCATCGCTACGTTGGAATCGTTCAGTAATTTCGTTGTCCACGCAAGGGCTTCCGAATATTTTTCCACACCAAAATAAGCCACGCTGATATTGTAATACAACAATATTTTTTGGACTTGATTTATTTTTCCTTCGTATTTTTTTAAACCTTTTTCAATCATCGGCACCAATTGCACACCTTTTGAAAATTCACCAGTTTCGATGTAAACGGTGAGTTCGAAATTATAACTGCTCGCAAAAATTTTTACTTCCAAATGAGCTGATTTTCCGGCAGGCAATAATTTAGTGATGTTCCGTAGTTTTTTCAAGTATTCCGAAGCTTCATCGTACCGTTTCAACAAATAACAAACGTTTAAAATATTGTTTAGAATAGCGACATATTTATTTGGATCTTCCTTAATTGTTTCCGTGTGCGATTGCACCAAATGAATGTGTTTTTTCAGATACACATATCCTTTTTCGTATTCGCCAACGGCATAATAATACGCGCCATAAATGTGATAAAATAAATCTTTTGTTTCGAAGGATAAATCTTTGTGGTCATTCTCCAGCACAGCGTTATCAATGATCTGCTTGAATTTACTCAGCTCTTTTTTATTCCGAATAGCACCTTGTTTATTGATCAGAAAAAAGAATTTGCTTTTTATATTCCACAAATAACTAATACTTTTTATTTTTTCGAAAAGTAAATTATCCGTAGCGTGAATTTTATCTAAACTTTTTTCGCTAACGCCGGAATACGCTGTAGCAGAAATAATTTTTTTCTCGCGCATCGAAATATCCAGCAAAGCCGCGTAGTTCTCGTATTTCGTAGCAAAACGTTTAGCGCTTGCTAATTCTTTTAAACATTCATCGTGCAAATCTTTTCGGTACAAAATTTCGATGCAATGCAATTGTCGTTTCAATTGTGCATCCACTGAACTATCCGCGTGAAACACATCTAAACTCCGCAAAATAGTTTCGTATAAACGTCCTTTGGTAATCGTAAAATTTTTGGTGAAAGATTCCTTTTGAAAGCGTTTTATTAATTTTTCTTCGTTGTATATTTCTTGCGTATCAATGGCTTCAAACAAACGCACGTAATTGCTTTCTCGCCCAGAACTGTTGCGTTGCACGTAAATTTTGAAATATCTTTTTTCCGCCGGCGTAAGCGATTTGACCAATCGGAATAAATTTTCGGAAACTTTTTTTGCCATTTTATTTTTGAAAAATTATTTTTTTGAACGCTTTTTTTTCGTCATTTATTTTGGTCTTGAAAAATTATTTTTTCGAACAGAAAAAACAAAAATACAGTATTTTAATGCAAAAATTCATCTTTTTTTCAACCGAAAATGCCCTCTCAGGCGTGTATAGTATTGAGCACTTTTGTTTTGAAAAAAATTCAATAAAATCAATACCTTCAGACATCCGGCACCTTAAAAAAGGGTGCCTCAGACGTGTATAGTTTAGACAAAAGTTGGTTTGCACAATACTTCTTTTCAAAATACTTTTACAATTACACAACGAAAGGCATATTTTTTATGCCGAGGTATTAAGTCGGCTGATTTTAGAACCGGGGGGTTTTTTTCAGCCGACTATACTTAAATTTTTACAAGTTGATTATAAAATTAGGAAAAATACTCACTTCGAAAAAATAATTTTTCAAACGATTAAAAAACACACCATGAAAAAAATTACTTTTTTACTCGCCCTTTTTGCCAGCTTCAGTTTTTCTGCGGAAGCGCAAACAAGCGCCACGATTGATACTAATATTGTTGCAGCAACTTTAGACTATCATCTTGGTTTTTTTGAAAATCCTAATTATCATCCAGGGTTTATTGTTCCCAAAAATTCTGGCTTAAGTACTATTTTAGCAAGTAATATTTGGATTGGAGGTTTGGATGCAAGCCATCAATTACATCTTGCTGCCGAGACATATAGTTATTATTCTAATCAACGTGATTTTGGTTCTGGACCAATCGCAAACAATTATACATCTGCTGCTTATTTAAGTCGTTACGACAATGTGTGGAAAATGGATAAATCTACTGTTGATTATCACAAAGCGCATTGGTCTGATCCTGGTTATGTAGTTCCGCTAAGTATTGCCAATTGGCCCGGAAACGGAAATGCTGCCAATGGAGAAGCGCATCTTTTAGCTCCTTATTTCGATTATAATGGTAACGGAATTTATGATCCACAAAATGGAGATTATCCTTTAATTCGTGGCGACCAAGCCGTCTTTTTTATTTGGAATGATGCCGATAGTGCTCACGCAACTGGTGGACTTCCTTTAGGAATTGAAATTCATGCGATGTTTTATGAAATGAATTGTTCTATTGACTCTGCTTTATTGCAAACTGTTTTTGCAAGTTTTCAAATTTACAATCGCTCCGTTAATAATTATGATTCTACTTATGTGGGTGTTTTTACTGATCAAGATATTGGATGTTCAGATGATGATTTTGAAGGCTGTGATTCTACTCTAAATATGTATTATGCTTATAATGGAGAGGCGATAGATCAAAATTGTCCTTCTCCTGAATTGCCTTATGGAGCTCATCCGCCTGCTGAAGCAACGGTTTTTCTAAATCAAAAAATGTCCTCTTTCATCTATTATAACAATGATTTTACAAGCATAGGAAACCCTTTGGTAGCAATGGATTATTATAATTATATGCAATCTAAGTGGAAAGATAGTACCCATGTAGTTTACGGTGGAAATGGACACTATTCATCAGACACTTTGTGTAATTATGTTTTTCCTGGTAATCCGAGCGATACATCTGCTTGGTCAGAAACTACGAATGGTGATCCAGCGGGGGACAGAAGAGGAATTGGCTCTACTGGTCCGTTTGCATTTCCTGCTGGAACTGAAAAAAATATAGATATTGCCTATGTTTTCGGGAGAAATTATACCAGTGCGGATTCTATTGGAAACTTAGCAAGTGTTACCACATTAAAACAAAATGTGCAACAAATTATAAACGATTATAATAATGGCTCGCCTTGCGGTGGAGATTTGAATACAGTAAAAAATTATTTTTCGAATCCTAAAAACCTGACTGTTTTCCCCAATCCCGCTACCAATCAACTAAACGTAAAAATAAATTTTGAAGCGAAGGATGTTACGTATCAAATTTATAATGCAATTGGACAAGAAATTTCGGAAGGAAATTTTGATTCAGGTGAAACCAACAACATTGATATAAGTCAATTGCCAAGCGGAATGTATATGCTTATTGTTCGCAATGCAGCAGGACAATTTGCGAAAAAATTTGTGAAGGAATAATATCAATATAATGTGTATGAAAGAATTAGGAAGGCGGAAAAAATAGTTTTATGGAAGGAATAACAGAGCTGAAAGTTGAAAAAAGCGGAAACGATTTACGTTTGTGTTTCGAGTTAAAAGCTGTTAACCTCAACAGATGTTTCGTAATTAGCGATACGGATGGAAACATCCTTTTAAAAGGTGTTTTAGAAGAATCAAAAAGCCATCAGATAGCTATTTCATTCCTCAAAAAGGGTTCTTTTCTTATTCATATTATTGAAGGAGAAAAACTTTTTTTCAGTCCGTTTAGCATAGAATAAAAAGGAAGTAACAGCAAAACGCTTTTTTTTATCTTTGCGTATTCCTTTGCTATGAAAAAATCTACAAACAAATCGAAACCGCTTTTTATTTTTTATTTATTGGTGGCGTATGTCTTTGTGCAATTTGGTTGGTGGTCGTATTTAATGGTGCAACAAACCAACGAAATTCATGCGCAAAAGGCACAATTGATTGTTTTAAAATTAACAGAGGCATCGCAAATATTTTCGGAACAACAAAAATTAGAAATGGATCTTCATCGCCGTTGGTGGATGATTAGCGGTGAAGGTAGCGTTTTTTTAGTGTTGATGATTTTGGGGATTTCGCGTGTTCAGAAAACATTTAAAGCGCAAACGGCTTTGGCAAATCTTCAAAAAAACTTTTTGCTTTCCGTTACTCACGAATTAAAATCGCCCATCGCTTCCGCGAAATTATTGCTGCAAACCCTACACAAAAGGGATTTGCCGAAAGAGCAACAAAAAGAAATTATTTCTAACGCCATTGATGATGCCGACCGATTAGATAATTTGGTGGAAAATATTTTGCTCGCTACCAACATCGAAAATAATTTATTTGTGTTGCACAAAGAGAAAATTAATTTTTCGGATTTGCTGGAAGAATTGGTTCAAAAATTAAGCACTTTATACAAAACACATACCTTCGAAAAAAATAGTGCTCCAGAAATTTTTTTTTCAGCAGATAAAATGGCGCTCTCTTCCATTGTATTGAATTTAGTGGAAAATGCGGTGAAATATTCTCCTGAAAAATCAACTATTTTTATCGTATTGGTGCAAAAAGGAAATCAAATTATTTTTTCGGTAAAAGATGAAGGCGTCGGAATTTCGGATACGGAAAAAGAAAAAATTTTTAATAAATTTTATCGTGTAGGAAATGAAAATACGCGAAAAACAAAAGGAACGGGATTGGGTTTGTACATCGTGAAAAACTTGGTAGATCAACATTCTGGAATCATCAGCGTAAAAAATAATTTTCCGAAAGGCAGTATTTTAGAAGTTACTTTTGATGTTTAAGAATAAAATCGGTATTCGTAAATTTGTAGTGATTCGTTTATTAGTAACCTAGTAATTTGTATTTGTAATTCGTAACCTGTTTATGTCGAAAAAAGTTGTGTTATTAATTTTAGATGGTTGGGGGCTCGGAGATGGCTCTAAATCGGATGCAATCACGCATGCAAAAACTCCTTTTGTAGATAGTTTGTATGAAAAATATCCGCATTCCACTGTGCTCACTTTTGGTGAAAATGTAGGTTTGCCAGATGGACAAATGGGAAACTCGGAAGTCGGGCATCTCAATATTGGCGCGGGGCGAATCGTATATCAAGATTTGGCGAAAATCAATAAAGAGGTGCGTGAAAAAAAGTTTTTTTCAAATCCTGTTTTGCTTGCGGCTTTTGAAGATGCGAAAAAAAATAATCGGAATGTACATTTTATGGGATTGCTTTCGGATGGTGGCGTTCACTCGCACGAGCAGCATTTATGGGCACTTTGCGAAATGGTAGAAAAAAATAATTTGCCGAATGTTTTTATTCATGCTTTTACGGATGGTCGCGATACCGATCCAAAAAGTGGCATTTCTTTTTTGAAAAAATTACAACAAAAAATTGAAAATACGAATATCAAAATAGCAAGTATTATTGGTCGCTATTACGCGATGGATCGTGATAAGCGCTGGGAACGAATTCAATTGGCGTATAATTTATTGGTGAAAGGCGAAGGAAAAAGGACGACCGATTATTTACAATCTGTTGAAGAATCTTATTCTGAAAATATAACCGATGAATTTATAAAACCGCTTATTTGTACTGATAAATCAGGAAATCCGATTGCAATTATAAAAGAAAATGATGTAGTGATTTGTTTTAATTTTCGTACAGATCGTTGTCGAGAAATTACACAAGTGCTTACGCAGCAAGATTTTCCGAAATTCGGAATGAAAAAATTATTTTTGAATTACATCACAATGACCAATTACGATGATGATTTTAAAAATGTAAAAATAGTTTACGACAAAGATCATCTGCATCAAACGCTTGGTGAAGTGCTTGCGAATGCTGGTAAAAAACAAATTCGGATGGCAGAAACAGAAAAATATCCACACGTAACTTTTTTCTTTTCGGGCGGACGAGAAACTATTTTTGAAAGTGAAAAAAGAATTTTAATTCCTTCGCTAAAAGTGGCTACGTATGATTTACAGCCGGAAATGAGCGCCATCGAATTAAAAAACGAATTGCTAAAAGAACTTCAAAAAAACGAAGCGGATTTTATTTGTTTGAATTTCGCAAATGCGGATATGGTGGGACATACTGGTGTTTATTCGGCTATTGTAAAAGCAGTAGAAACGGTGGATAAATGCGTGCAAGAAATTGTGGAAACAGGAATAAAAAATAATTATTCATTTATCATTATTGCCGATCACGGAAATGCGGATTATGCTGTAAATACAGATGGTTCACCGAATACAGCGCATAGCAAAAACTTGGTGCCCTGTATTCTTATTGACAATCAATACAAAAAAATTAACAAAGGGAAATTAGCAGACATCGCTCCAACGATTCTCAAATTAATGGATGTAGAAATTCCTGTTGAGATGACAGGGAATGCCTTGATTTGATTTTCTCGCTTCAAAAAATTATTTTTTTGAAGCCTCTTTTTTTCTAAACCTAACGACTCTTTTGAAGTCGAAATGCACAGATATTTAAAAAAACGTACCTTAGCGCTTCGTATACGCGAACAATCATTTCGAATGAAAAAGATTTTTTTACCAATTGTTTTTTTATGTTGCTTTGTAAATGCAGCTTTTGCAACCCACAACCGTGCGGGTGAAATTACATTTAAACATATTTCAGGATTAACGTATCAAGCAGTTGTAAATACATATTCAAACACTTGCTCTTTGCCTGGGGGCGGCTTTCCACCTGATAGAGAAGAGTTGACTATTTATTGGGGGGATGGCGACTCTTCTGTTATTTTTCGTACCAACGGAACTGTTGGCTCAGACGGAATACCTGAAGGTGTGCCGCTTTGTACTTGTTCTAAACACAATCAATATACTGGACAACACACGTATCGCGGTCCTGGAACTTACACGTTAAGTATGGAAGATCCAAACAGAAATGGCGGTATCGAGAATATTCCGAATTCTGTGAACGAGCCTTTTTATATTTATTCTATTTTAACCATTAATCCTTTTCTGGGAGATGATAATTCGCCAATTTTATTAAATCCGCCAAGTTGTATTTCGGCTTGTGCAAACATTTGTTTTTATTATAATTGCAACGCTTATGATCCAGATGGAGACAGTTTGAGTTATTCGTTAATTCCGTGTAAAGGACATGCTGGCGTAAATATTTTTGGATACACTTATCCGCCCACAACATCCACTTTTTCGATTGATCCGATTTCAGGCTTGCTCAGTTGGTGTAGCCCTTCGTCTTGCACGGATCCTCCTCCTTGCGAATACAATGTGGCAATATTAGTTTCAGAATACCGAAAAGGAACTTTTATCGGTGCCGTAGAAAGAGATATGCAAATTGATGTGAGTCAGAGCTGTATTGATAACCTGCCACAAATTACAGCGCCAGATACCTGCGTAGTTGCGGGAACATTGGTGCGAGTTCCTATCAAAGCGACAGATTCGGATATAGGGCAAGATGTAACATTGAATGTTACTGGCTATCCGTTTTCGTTGAGTCCTCCGGCTGTATGTCCAATACCTTCTCCGACAAATCCTGTTAATACTTTGTTTTCATGGCAAACCAATTGTACCGATGTACGTTCACAGCCCTACGGAATATCCGTAGAAGCAACGGATAATTATACCCCACCTTTAAGCAATTTTAAAACGTTTAATGTGCTGGTTGTCGGTCCAGCTCCTACCAATCTTACTGCAACGCCACTTGGTACAAGTATTAAATTAAATTGGAATGCCAGCGCGTGCCCGCAAGTAACTGGCTATAATATTTACAGGCGTATCAACTGTTCTACTTGGCAGCACGGACCTTGCGAAGTAGGTGTTCCTGCCTATACGGGATATGTTCTCATTGCTACCGTAAACGGACTTAATACAACTACTTTCACAGATAATAACAACGGTAGCGGTTTAATACACGGAGTGCAATACAGTTATATTGTAGATGCGAACTATCCTTTGCCAGATGCCGCGGTAAGCTATGCCTCCAATCAAGTTTGTTTGCAGCTAATTCGTGATGTGCCTGTTATTACTGGTGTTTCTGTGGATACAACAGATGTTACTTCTGGAAAAATATTAATTCGATGGATTAAACCAATTGCCAACAGTACTAATTTAGACACCATTGGAAATCCTGGTCCTTATACATTTATCGTGATGCGCGGACAAGGTTTTTCTCCAAGTTCACTCACACAAATTAAATCATTCAGCAGCCCGAATTTTTATTCGTTAAGCGATACACTTTATATGGACGATAGCCTCTTAGATACTCAAGATTATCCATACACTTATCGCATTGATTTTTACGCTGGAGGAGGAAGTAATTTTATTGGTTCTACCAATACAGCATCTTCGGTTTTTTTAACTTCCACACCTGCCAGCCGAAAAGTAAATTTGCAATGGTCAGAACATGTCCCTTGGACGAATTATCAATATCAAATTTTGAAACAAAATCCGGTTACAAAAATATATTCTTCCATCGGTACAACTACATTACAAACATATACCGATAGTATGTATTTAGAAAATCATGATACGTATTGTTATAAAATTGTAAGTATTGGCAAATATTCGGATACGATTACCATTCCGCATCCGCTGATAAATTATTCAGAGAAAAAATGCGAAACGCCAATTGATACCGTTCCGCCTTGCCCGCCAAAACTGGTTGCGAGTGCCGATTGCGACCTTTCACAAAATACATTGGTTTGGACCAATCCAAATCATTCCTGTTGCAGTGATACTAAGTTTTACAGCATTTATTATAGCTCTGTCGAAAATACACCTTTGCAATTTGTAACAACGATAAATGCACTTTCGGATACTACATTTCTACAAAGTAATTTAGCTTCTTTGGCAGGATGTTACGCCGTTACTGCTACCGATTCATCTGGAAATCAAAGCGCGTACAGCAATGTAGTGTGTGTGGATAATTGCCCGGAATATCAATTGCCCAACGTATTTACACCAGACAATGATGGAAAAAATGATTTTTACGTGCCCATTCCTCCAGTGAAATACATCAAAAATATTGACATTAAAATTTTTAATCGTTGGGGACAAATTATGTTTGAAACCAGCGACCCGAATATTAGGTGGGACGGAACCAATCAAAGTGATAAAAGCACCTGTTCTGA
Organism: Bacteroidia bacterium; assembly: GCA_039924845.1. Taxonomy (NCBI): domain Bacteria; kingdom Pseudomonadati; phylum Bacteroidota; class Bacteroidia; species Bacteroidia bacterium. The sequence goes on along the minus strand of JBDTAC010000055.1, from coordinate 9,508 downwards.
AGGAACGTATTTTTATATCTGCACTGTTAATGAGATTCGCGTAACTGGTATAAAACCAATTGTTTTAAAAGGATTTATACAATTACTGCGAAATAAAAAAGAGGGATCCGGACACTAAATGTTTAGCGGAATCATAGAAAGTACAGGCACAATTACTGCGCTCAAAAAGGAAAAAAATAATTTACAGATTACCGTTTCTGCTCCCTTTATATCTGAATTAAAAATAGACCAAAGCATCGCACACAATGGCGTTTGCTTAACCGTCGTGAAAATAAAAAACACGGAATACACCGTTACCGCGATTGAAGAAACACTCCAAAAAACAAATCTGAATACATTAAAAAAAGATGATTTTATTAATTTGGAACGTTGCTTAAAAGTGGGCGATCGCTTGGATGGACACATTGTACAAGGGCACGTGGATCAAACAGCAATATGTGTCGAAAAAAAAATTTTGAAAGGCAGTTATTTGTTTCGTTTTCAATACAGTGATTTTAAAAAAGCCTTGACTGTTGAAAAAGGTTCTATCTGTGTAAACGGTGTCAGTCTTACGGTTGTAGAGTCTTTGAAAAAATATTTCTCGGTTGCCATTATTCCCTACACCTTTCAACACACCAATTTTAAAACTTTAAAAAAAGGAGATATTGTGAATATTGAATTTGATATTCTCGGGAAATACATCGCGCAAATGTATGCGTTGAAAAAATAATTTTTTGAAGGTAAAAAATGTCCGCGCGTATTGATTGAGAAAAGGGCTTTGAAAAAATAATTTTTCAAACGAAAAAAAGGAACGAAAAAATATTTTTTTAAAACAATCCGTTTATTTCTGCGTCAATTTTTTTTATGATTACTCCCAAATCTTCGGGACGTTCCGAAAAATTATTTTCATCCACATCCACCACCAATAATTTTCCGCCTTTGTGTTCTTCTTCGTATGTGCTAATCCACGCTTCGTAGCGTTCGTTCAGTCTTTTCAAGTAATCCAAGCGAATGGCTTCTTCGTATTCTCTTCCTCTTTTCTGAATTTGTTTTACTAAAGTAGGAACGGAAGCTCTCAAATAAATCAATAAATCAGGCGCTTTAATAAACGAATTCATCAACTTAAACATCGACATATAATTTTCGTAATCGCGCGTGGTCATCAATCCCATCGCATGTAAATTAGGTGCAAAAATATATGCATCTTCAAAAATAGTACGGTCTTGAATCACATTTTTTCCGCTTTCGTGAATTTCAGTAACTTGTCGGAAACGCGTACTCAAAAAATACACTTGCATATTAAAGGACCATCGTTGCATTTCTTCGTAAAAATCGTTGATGTACGGATTGTCGTTCACATCTTCAAAATGAGGTTGCCAATTGTAATGCTTGGAAAGCAGCGTGGTTAGGGTGGTTTTTCCGGATCCGATGTTTCCGGCAATGGCTATATGCATAAAATTATTTTTTAGAGAAGACTAAAATACGAAATCTATTTGACGCGAAACAAAATGTAACATTTCTTAACGAAAAAAATTAGTTGGCTTTATAAATATCTACTTCATTTTTCTTTTGAAGATACAATCTATCTTTCTGAATATTCAGTGAAATAATGCTTGTATCGGGCAATGTATAATTTTGTTGTTCCAAAGTTTTGGTATTGAAACTGCAAAATTTATTTTCCGAAAAATAAAATAATTTATCTCCATTTACTTGAAAATTAGTTAAGTTTTTAATAGGAATGGTCTCGGAATACGTCCCATACACATCAAAAACCAAAATGCCCGTGGCGGGATTATTGAGATATACTTTACTGTTGTATTCGATCAAATAATTTGGATTCATCGTAATGCTTAACATCTGACTAATATTGCCTGTTTGCTGCGTCGTTTGCAGGTTTTGGTCAATGCGAAGTAATCCAAAGTTTTGAGGATTGTAAATCCAAGTGCCATTGTTATGCGAAGAACAAATTAATTGCGCCTGCGCTAAGCCAAGGTCCGTAAGGGAAATTGGACTTCCATTTTCACTGAGCGTATTGTCTAAAAAAACGATTTGAGAAAAATCGCTGTAAAAAACAACCAGTTTTAAAGGATTGGTAGCATCTACAAAACTGATGTTTCCAAAATTTTTATTGGTATATGTTTTTAGTAAATTTCCATTGGCATCATACTCTTCCAGCAAATCGTTTTTTACGAGATATACATTTTGCAAATTATCCGTCGTCAAAAATGTGCAGGATTCTGGTAAGGATTTTACCAATACATAATTATTATTGGAAGCAAACCCAACACTCAAAAACAGCAACAGAAAAATTATTTTTTTCATGCGAAATTTTTAATCGTTTAATTTAATTTCAAAATTATCTGCATCCATTTGTACTGGAAAATCAGTTCTATATTTTTCCAATTCGTTCCAATTTAATACTATTGTTTCAGTTGTATCTTCGTTCGCTTTCGTTTTACAGATAAGGTTTCCACGTGGATCAATAACTCCAGAATCGCCACTGTGAAAAATTTCATGTCCGTCATTTCCAATCCGATTAACACCAATTACATAACATTGATTTTCGATGGCGCGTGCTTGTAGCAATGTTTTCCAATGATGATTTCTACGCTCGGGCCAATTGGCAATGTACAACAAACAATCGTAATTATTTTTATTTCGGCTCCAAACCGGAAAACGTAAATCATAACAAACCAAGGGACAAATTTTCCAGCCTTTTAATTCCACAATTATTTTTTTATTTCCAGTACTGAAAAAATTATTTTCTTCACCCATTCTAAAAAGATGGCGCTTATCGTATGACTGATATTTTCCATCGGATTGCATCCAAACCAAACGATTGTAATATTTCTCATTTTCATTGATAATAAGGCTTCCAGCGATACAGCAATTTTTTTCTTTTGCTTTTTCACGCAACCATTGCATCGTTTTTCCGTTGGATTTTTCTCCGAGTTTTTTTGTGTTCATGGAAAATCCAGTGTTAAACATTTCTGGAAGAACAATCAAATCCGTTTGCTCTGAAATGGCAGCAATTTTCTCCGAAAACAAATTCAAATTTTCATCCACACTTTCCCAAAAAAGCGAAGTTTGAATGATTGTAACAATTATATTTTCCATCGGATTACAAATTAAATACGACACAAAATTTCAGCGGCTTTCTCAATCGTTTCTGTTGTTTTTGCAAAACAAAAACGCAATACACAATCATTTTCTGGCTCGTGATAAAAAGCAGAAACTGGAATGGAAGCCACACCAAACTCAGTTGTAATGCGCTTCGCCAGCTCTGTATCTTTTTCATCACTGATGTTTTTATAACTCAACAATTGAAAATAAGTTCCCGCCGAAGGCTTTAATATAAATCGGGATTTTTTTATTTTCTCAATAAATAAATCTCTTTTTTGTTGATAAAAATTTCTGAGTTCTAAATAATTTTTTTTCGTTTTTAAAAATTCTGCCAAAGCATATTGCACAGGCGTATTGCAGGAAAAAACTAAAAATTGATGCACTTTTCGAAACTCTGCCATTAAATTTTTTGGCGCCACGCAATAGCCCATTTTCCAACCTGTTGTATGAAATGTTTTTCCGAAAGAAGAAATAATAAAACTTCGTTCCGCCAATTTCGGAAAACGTGCAACGCTTTGGTGTTGCTGCTCATCGAAGATAATGTGTTCGTACACTTCATCGCTCAAAATAATAATATCTGTACTTTTCACAATTTCTTCCAGTTGCAGTAAATCTTCTTTCGAAAGTACCGTTCCTGTTGGGTTATGAGGCGTATTGATAATAATCATTTTGGTACGATGGTTGATCATTTTTTTTACTTCGTCCCAATTGATATAGTAATCGGGCGCTTTCAGCGGAAAATAAATTGTTTTTCCTCCGTTTAACGTAATCGCAGGTTCGTAACAATCATAGGCAGGTTCAAAAATAATGACTTCATCGTTTTCACGAATAATGGCTGAAATAGCTGTAAAAATGGCTTGTGTAGCGCCGGCAGTAATGGTGATTTCCGTTTCCGGATCGTATGCTGTTCCGTAAAGTGTTTTTGTTTTTTCAGCAATAATTTCGCGAAGTGGCTGTATTCCTGCCATCGGAGCATATTGATTAAAACCTTTTTTCATGTATTTATTGACCAAGTCCACCAATTCTTCCGAGCACGGAAAATCTGGAAATCCTTGTGATAAGTTTATCGCGTTGTGCTCCATCGCTAATTTCGACATGATGGTAAAAATGGTTGTTCCTACTCTTGGCAACTTGTTGGCGATGGCTCCTGAAAATGTTGGCATAAATTAGTTCTTCGGTTTTGTTGTTAAAGGTAAAAAAATATTTTTTGCAAGTAAAAAACGTTCAAATCTCGATAAAAATAAATCTTGTTTCGAAAAAATAATTTTTCAAACGTATTTCCAGAGCGGGAATTTTGAATCGGTTCAAAAAAAAATTTTTTTCAACGCACTTTTTTTACAACATTTGTACAGACAAAAAAACAATTTTTCAATCCATTTATTATGAATAAAGTAGTAGCCAACGCGGATGAAGCGATAAAAGACATCAAAAACAATGTAACAATTATGCTCGGAGGCTTTGGCTTGTGCGGCATTCCGGAAAATTGCATCGCAGCCTTGCAAAAAAAAGGAATCACTGGTTTAACGTGTATTTCTAACAATGCTGGTGTGGATGATTTTGGTTTAGGATTATTATTGAAAAAACATCAAATAAAAAAAATGATTGCTTCGTACGTAGGCGAAAATGCAGAGTTTGAGCGACAAATGCTCACCAAAGAAATGGAAGTAGAACTCATCCCGCAAGGTACTTTAGCAACTCGATGTTGGATGGGCGGAGCAGGAATTCCAGCTTTTTTTACGCCCGCAGGTTACGGAACAGAAGTAGCGGAAGGCAAGGAAACGCGCGAGTTTGACGGAGAAAAATATTTGATGGAACGTTGGCTGAAAGCCGATTTCTCAATTGTAAAAGCTTGGAAAGGCGATACACTCGGAAATTTAATTTACAAAGGCACAGCGCGTAATTTTAATCCGATGATGGCAATGGCAGGGAAAATTACAATTGCCGAAGTAGAAGAATTGGTGCCTGCCGGAGAATTGGATCCGAATGAAATTCATACTCCTGGAATATTTATACAACGTATTTTTAAAGGAGTGAATTATGAAAAAAGAATTGAACAACGCACCGTTCGCAAACGCAGCTAAAAAACTTACGAACTTATAATTATAGAAATTTCAAATTAAAACCATGCTTGACAAAAACGGAATCGCGAAACGCATTGCAAAAGAATTGCAAGACGGCTATTATGTAAATCTCGGAATCGGTATTCCCACATTGGTTGCCAACTATGTCCCGAAAGGAATAAATGTTATTTTTCAATCTGAAAACGGGTTGCTCGGAATGGGACCTTTTCCTTTTGAAGGAGATGAAGACGCCGATATGATTAATGCCGGGAAGCAAACAGTAACAACACTTCCAGGCTCTTCTATTTTTGATTCGGCAACAAGTTTTGCAATGATTCGTGGCGGACACGTACAATTGACAGTACTTGGCGCGATGGAAGTAAGCGATTCTGGCGACATTGCGAGTTGGAAAATTCCGGGTAAAATGGTGAAAGGAATGGGCGGAGCAATGGATTTAGTGGCTTCTGCAAAAAATATTATTGTAGCGATGCAGCACGTCAATAAAAATGGAGAATCAAAATTATTACCCGAATGTACGCTTCCGTTGACGGGCGTAAAATGCATCAAAAAAATAATTACGGAAATGGGGATGTTTGATATTACACCGCAAGGATTTCGTTTAATCGAGCGCGCTCCGGGCGTTTCTGTTGAACAAATAAAAAATGCAACCAAAGGAAGATTGGTCGTAGAAGGAAGTATTCCAGAAATGATAATTGACTAAAATATTAATTTTTTCAGTTAAAAATATGCAGCGTAGAACTGCCATCGTAACTGGTTTCGTATTGTTTCAATGGTGCGGTAGCTGGACCTCTTGTAACAGATCCATCCATCAATAAAAATTTTGAACCGCAACACGGATCGAAAGCGGTCAGATTATTAGTTGAATCTACTTTTACCAAAGCGCAAGTATTGTTCGGTTGATAGGGGCAATCGCGATCATAAGCCATAAATTCCGTGCTCGATTTTCGATACACAATAATTCCGCGCACTCCTCCATCAATATACACCCAGCCCGTAACAGCATTGAGTTTCACGTAGGCAGGCTCACCCAACGTTAAATAAATATTAACGCCCGTTAACGGCACTTGATCCTGTTGTTTGGTACACGAAAAAGTAACTGCAAATAGTACAAAAATACTGGTCGCTAAAAATTTTTTTCTCATCAATTTTCTTTCTATTAATGAATAGAATTTAAAAAGAACAAAGCAAAGGTATAAAAATGCCGTTTGAAAAATATTTTTTCAAACGGTAAATAATACTATTATTGCTTATGTCATAAAAATAAGCAGAAGCCTAATATCTTGTAAATGAGTAGGATTCCAACCATCGAGTCAAAAAAAATAGATATAATATTGTTTTTTTTAGATTTAATTGTAATTTTATCAAATTAACATTTCCAAACTACTCAGCAGGTTTATGGATATTATTTCTAAGTACAATTCTGTAAGCGAACTATACAAGAGCAACGGCAAAACCAAGTTGGTTACTTCGCATTGCGGAGAAATGAGTCAGGACAAAGCCAATGCGATTATTTGTTTGATTGAAAATTATTTAGAAAATAGCGGCGTGAGTCACAAAGCGGTGAAAAAGATTTTCAACATTGTAGTGGAAACCCTTCAGAACATTCGTTTACATGGAGATAAAGACAAGAGCGGAAATCAGCCTTCTTTTTTTATTGCTGCACATCATGAAGATGAATTTATGTTGGCGAGTGGAAATTTAATTCGTACCGAGAAAGTAGCGGAATCCGAGTTAAAACTTGACAAAATAAAACGTTCGAACGAAAAAGAATTAAAAAAATCATACATGGAAGTCCTTTCGGAAGGAAGCCTTTCGGCTAAAGGTGGCGCTGGTTTGGGGTTTCTGACGATTGCATTAAAATCAGAAAATAATATTCGATTTAATTTTGAAAAAGTAGATTCAGTGAATTCATTGTTTTTTTTAGAATCAAAAATAACAGGCTAATTATGAACGCATTTACGAAGGAAGAAACACAAAATACGCCGAAAATAAATTTCGATATCCAAAAAAATATTTTTGAGATTTCTGGAAAATCCTTTCCAGAAGATTCCCAAGGTTTTTATCAGCAATTGCTTACTTGGATGGACGAAACAGCGAATGCATTTCCGGATATTTTTAGTGTAAATTTTAATTTTTATTACATCAGTTCATCTTCTATTATTGCCATCAAAAAATTATTATTGAAATTGAAACATCAAGAAAGTGTCGGAAAAAAAATAACTATTTTTTGGCATTACGATGAAGATGATGACGATATTAAACGCACCGGCGAAGACTACGAAAAAGTAGCCGGAATGAATTTTTCCTTTGTCGCCAACAAGGAATAAATTCAATCATTCCATTAAATTTTTGCTTGATTTTTTGTGTTTGAAAAAATAATTTTTCAAACTGGGTTTCTGCATCCGAAAAAATAATTTTTTCGGACTAATTTTTCGGCAATTATTCTCCATCAAAAAAATAATTTTTCAAACCGAAAATAGTGTATAAATTTCTATGTCTTTTTCCGTATCTTTTTTAAAACAGACTCGTACAACCAGTAAAATCAAAACCTCAATTAAATGAAACAACCATTTAAAATGAACAGTACGCCCAAGGTAATGGGAAATAAAGTAAAACAAAAAAACACGTTGATGAATACACCTTTATTCCACTTTACCGATGGCTGAAATCTCTAAATTAAAGAGCCATGAATGCAAAAAAGTTTTTTGGCTTATGCGTAATCAGTGCATTAGCTACCTCTCTCAGCGTTGCTCAGCAAGTTGAGAACCCTTCTGGAAATATTTTTTTCGGAAGCGATTCATTAAACGGTTTTAACACTGCTCAGTGTTATCAAGAAGCACTTGCGAATCATCTGAATTCAAAAGAAACATCTACTTATTTTTACTTCCAAGAGAAAAAATTCATTGACCAAAAATACCATCTCGAAATTCCTCCAAATCCCATTTACACAGGTAATTTAAGTACTTTAACAAGTGCTTGTAACAATGTGGATTTTGAAAACGGAAATTTTGGTGGCTGGACGGGAGCGATTGGTTATAATGCAAATTCTACAACAGCTTTGACGATTACTTCTCCTGCTATCAATACACTTGGTGTAAATTCTCCAGAAGCTTCTTGTTCTTACCATACCATCGTTACAGCTGCTTCAGGAAATGATCCTTATGGTGGGTTTCCGATGTTGGACGCAGGTGGTGGAACTTATGCTGTACGTATTGGTGGAGAAGACATTAATGAATATTTTGGTTCTAATGGCACATACAGTTGTTCCGCAGGTGGACCTGGCGGTGAAAGTGGCGGAGAAATGCTTCAGCAAACATTTAATGTTACAGCCGCTAATTCGCTCTTTACGTATAAATACGCCGTTGTGTTGGACGACGGTGGACATGCGGCAGGAGAACAGCCTTATTTTAGAACAGAAGTATTTGATCAATTTGGACATCCTATTCCTTGTTTGCAATATTATATACAAGCCAGCAATGGCGTGCCTCCTACAGGATTTTTAAATTCTACTACTCCAAATGTGTATTATCTCCCTTGGACAAGCAATAGTTTAAATTTAGGCGCTTACATCGGACAAACTGTTACGGTACGCTTTACTGCTGCAGGATGTATTTTTGGTGGACACTTTGGATATGCTTATATTGATTGTTCTTGTGGTTCTGTGGCAATTAGCACTTCTCCTACCACATGTATTGGAGGAATTATCACATTAACTGCTCCTGCGGGCGGATCCAATTATCAATGGACACCAGTTCCTGCTGGTCCGGGCATTGTGGGTTCTAGTACAGGTCAATCTTGTAATGTCAATCAAAATGGAGAATATCAAGTAACCGTTACAACTGGCAGCGGTTGCAGTTATGTATTAGATACTGTGGTTTCGTTTTCCCCAATGCCGATAACTACTATTTCTACTGCTAATATTACTTGTAATGGTGCAGCAAATGGTTCGGCAACTGCAACTCCTTCTGGCTCTGGTCCTTTTATTTATTCATGGAGTACCATTCCATCTCAAACAACAGCTACTGCTACAGGCTTGAATGTTGGTAATTATACTGTTACGGTTACTGCTTCCGCAGGATGTACAAGCACAGCAATTGCTACTATCACGCAACCTTCTGTTTTAAAAATACAAGCTGCAGGTTTTTCAGCGACATGTAATGGGACTTGCAATGGATATGCTGTGGTGATACCCTCAGGTGGAACAGCACCCTATACGTATTCATGGACACCAAGCGGTAATACGACAGCCAATGCCAATAATCTGTGTGCTGGTAGCTATTGCATTAAAGTAACGGATGCACATGGATGCAGTACAGATACTTGTG